>NZ_CP101808.1:600000-806532 GCF_024498255.1 Mycoplasmopsis equigenitalium | reverse complement strand
GCTTGCAAACATTAATTTATTTATTAATTTATTAACAATATATATTATTAATAAGCAAAACACGAAATGTTAAAAAATATTGAAAAAAAAGCAAAAAGTTAAAATTAATGCCAAAAAACTAAATTAAATTATTTTTTTACAATATTTTCAAGTGTGAAAAACTTTTCAAAAACTAACAAAATAATGTCGAAAATTTTGGCCGCAACTTTTTTATTTGTCGCGCATGGAAAAATAAACAAGTATTATATAATAATAAAGATTACGAAAGGATGCTGATGAAAACAATGGTTGACATCGCCTTAGAGCACTTAAATGCTCATGGTGAAGACAAGTTTGAAAACATTTTTGTATCAATTAAAAATGAATTTTTAGAAAGATGACAACATGAATCTGAAAAAAATAACACCCCAATTGAGGAAACTTTAACCAAGAAAATGGGTGAATTGTATAAACTTTTAACTGTAGATGCTAAATTTACTTATCTCGGTGATAACAGATGAGATGTTGCTTACCGTGAAAACGAAACAAGAAAATAGGAGAAAAATATGATTGTTAATGCAAAAAAAATGCTGAAAGATGCATACAAAAACGGCTACGCCGTTCCACATATTAATACAAATAATTTAGAGTGAACAAAAGCTATTCTTTTAACTGCTGAAGAAATGAAGTCACCAATTATTATTGCAACAAGCGAAGGTGCAATTAAATATATGGGTGGTTTTAACGTTGCTGCTGATTTAGTTAAAGCAATGGATAAAGATTTAAAAATTACCGTTCCAGTTGCTTTGCACTTAGACCATGGTACATTTGAAGGCGCTAAAAAAGCTATCGAAGCTGGTTACACTTCAATTATGTATGATGGATCACACGAACCATTTGCTAAAAACTATGAAAACACTAAAGAATTATTAAAACTTGCTAAGAAACATGATTTAAGTTTTGAAGCAGAAGTTGGAACTTTAGGTGGTGAAGAAGACGGAATTATTGGTGCTGGTGAGTTTGCTGACCCAGCCGAAGCTAAAAAAATGGCTGATTTAGGAATTGATGTTTTAGCTGCTGGTATTGGTAATATTCATGGTCCATACCCTAAAGGTTGAAAATCATTAAACTTTGATGTTCTTAAAAACATTTCGAAAACAATTGGTATGGGTGTTGTACTTCATGGTGGTTCAGGTATTCCTAAAGACCAAATTCAAAAAGCAATTTCATTAGGTGTTGCTAAAATTAACGTTAATACCGAATTACAACAAGCAAACCACAAAGCAATTCGTGCATTTATTGAATCTGGTAAAGATTTAGAAGGTAAAAACTTTGATCCAAGAAAACTTTACGCACCAGGTTACAAAGCAATGTGCGATACAGTTCGTGAAAAAATTGAAGAATTCGGTTCAAACAATAAGGCTTAATTTTGAATAAAAAACCGCTAAAGTGCGGTTTTTTATTTATTTTAATCATCAAACAAAGTAAATTGTTCTGAGTTGCTCAAATTATTAAGTGCACCAAGTGCATCCATTTCGGCAAAAAGAGTTTTATTAATTGCTGTTCGTTTTTGTAAATCTTCTTTTGAAGTGAAAGGTGCTTTTTTACGAGCGTTAACAATTGACTCAGCAACTGCTTCACCAAGTCCTTCGATTGCTGTAAATGGAGGAATTAGTTTTTTGTTTTTATAGTCAATTAATCATTCAGTTGCGGCTGATTTTTCGATACAAATTTTGTCAAAACTAAAACCTCTTAATGTCATTTCGTAAGCAACCTCTAAAGTTGTTAGTGTTTCTTTTTCTTTAGTAGTTAATTCATTTTTTAAATTACGTTTTTCAAGTAATCGTTCGTATTTTTTAGCAATCGCATCTTTGCCTTTACATAAAGTTTTTATATCAAACTCTTCCGCTCTGACTGTAAAGTAGGTTGCGTAATGTTCGAGTGGTTTATATAATTTGAATCAAGCTACTCTTCAACCCATAAGCACATATGCGGCAGCGTGTGCTTTTGGGAACATGTATTCAATTTTTTTCATACTTTCAATATATCAATCAGGAATTTTATTTTTCTTTAAAATTTCTTCTTGTTCCGGTGTTACTGTTCCATTTTTCTTCCGAACATTTTCCATAATTTGGAATGCAACAAGTGGTTTAATTCCTTTTTTCATTAAGTAGTTCATTACGTCGTCACGACAAGAAATAACATCTTTAATTTTTTTATTTCCTTCTTTAATTAAATTCTGAGCATTATTAAGTCATACATTAGTACCATGACTTAATCCTGAAACAGAAATTAAGTCTGCAAACGACTCGACTTGCACTTCTGCTAACATTTGACGAACAAATGAAGTACCAAATTCTGGAAGACCAATTGCGCCGGTTGTATCTTTTCCAATTGTTCCTGGTTCGATATTCAGTGCTTTCGAAGATCTAAAAAGTGATAAAACTTTTTCATCCATATTAGGGATTTCAGAGAAGCTAATTTTAGTTAAACGCTCAAGCATTTTAATAGCGGTTGGATCTTTATGACCTAATAAGTCTAGTTTTAATAATGATTCGTGAATCGCTTCAAAGTTGAAGTGAGTTGTTTTTCATTCACTTTTTTCATCATTACTTGGGTAGTTGATTGGAGTAAAATCTTCGACATCATATTCTTTTGGAACAACAACAATACCACCCGCATGTTGTCCTGATGTTCTTTTGGTTCCTTCGATCGAAGATGCTAGATATTTAGTGAAACCATAAGTCATAGGTTTTCTAATTTCTTGGGCATAAGTTTTTACATAACCAAAACAAGTTTTGTATTGTGCTGCCAAAATTGTGCCAGCACGAAATGTGTGGTGTTCACCAAACATTTTCTTAACTTCCTCGTGAATAATTGGTTGATATTCACCAGGGAAGTTAAGATCAATATCAGGAACTTTGTCTGCGTTGAAACCTAAAAATGTTTCAAAAGGAATTAATTGTCCATCTTTGTATAAATCGGTATGACAATTTGGACACATTTTATTTGGTAAATCGAAACCAGAAGTGTAATCAGTTTTTTCTAAAAGTTCGAAATATTTACATTTTTTACAAATGTAGTGAGGCGGAAGTGGATTGATTTCGGTAATACCAGCAAGAGCAGCGACAAGCGAAGAACCAACACTACCACGACTACCAGCGAGATACCCATCATTTCTTGTTTTTTGAATTAGTTTGCTTGCGATTCAATAAATAACAGAAAAACCATATTTTAAAATAGGATTAATTTCTTTTTCAATTCTAGACTCAATAATTTTTGGTAATTTTTCTCCGTATTGTTTATGCGCGTTTTTATAAACAAGTTCTTTTAATTTAACATCAGAATTATCGTAAATTGGGGTAAATAATTTGTTTTCAAAAATTGTAATTTGATTTATTTGTTCTGCTAATTTATACGTGTTTTCGACAACAATGTCATTGATTAATTTGGGGTCACTTAAAAACTTAAAGTAGTCAATCATTTGGTTGGTTGTGGGAACAAATTGAAGTGGGTAAAGTAAAGTTCCTTCTTGTGCCTTTTTATAGTTGTATAGATAGTGTTTTGAGTTTCCTACACCACTTGTATGAATTAAAACTTTATGAATTTCTTGTTCATGTGGATAGACATATCTCGCATCAGAAACAGCAATAACCAATTTACCCATTTTGGTTGCTTCTTTAACTAAAATTTTTAGTAATTTTTTAATTTGCTCTTTTGAAAATTTATCCTCTAAATAAGTGAAATTATGAGGAGGTGTAATTTCAATATAATCATAATTTTCAAGTTCTTTTCTAACTGCAGAAAGGGAGCGATAAAATAAACAATCGTAAAGATCGCTTCGAAGAGTTGATGATCCTAATAACAAGTTTTGTGAGCCCTTTAGTTTATCAAAAAATATTAAAGGGTTTTTGCTCATTTTGTGTTCAATTAAGTCGGTGTGCGCTTGTGAAATTAATTTATAAAGTTCTTTTAGCCCCTCTTGATTTTTAACCAAAACACTTACTTCTGAAGTTAGAAAGTTTGGAACAAAACCACGATATTTTAACTGACTTAGTTGTGTTATAGTTGTAATTTTTTTATTGATTAAAAGATTTTTAAAGACGATTCAAATTTTAGCCAAAACTTCGGCATCGTAATCACCACGGTGCGCTTCAGTTGTGTTGTATGTTATACCAAGACGTTTTGCTACTGCGCCAAGTGTATGTTTATCATTGTCTTTAGATATAATCCTCGAAAGTGAAAGTGTATCAATAAAGGTGGTATTTCCATCATCGAACCCATACTCTTCAAATTTTTGTAAAATAACATTCATATCAAAGGCAGCGTTATGAGCAACAGTGACTTTATTTTTAACGATGTTATAAATTTTTTCAATGCCTTCTTTTTGTGAAAGACCACTTTCCAACATCTCGTTTGTTATCCCTGTTAGTTTTGTTATTTCCTCAGAAACAGGGTGTGTAGGTTTAATTAAGAATTGATAATTTTTTATAATACTTTTACCTTTAACAACACTTGCACCGAACTCAATTACTTCATCTAAAATTGGAGATAAACCAGTTGTCTCAACGTCAAAAACAATATACTCGTTATCGTCTAAATTTTCTTCGCATTCAGATCTTTTTAAAACAATGTTGTTAAGCTGTTTTATGGTTGTAAAAGTTGAACCATAAAATTTAGAAAAATCAACAGAATTTGTTGAAAAATTGTTGAATTCTGGAAAATTCTGTACTGAATCAACATCCATTAAAGCCATCCCTCGAAGACCCATTTCCTTAAGCTCTTTAGCGATAGCTTTAGCGGGTTTGAAACCATCTAAAACAGTCATATTTGATTTAACATTAAATTCAATTCTTGGTTTTTTAGTTTTATCCTTTTCCAAAGAAATAAGAGGGTCAATTTCATGGAAAGAGTTAAGGAGAATATTTCATTCTTGTAAAGTGCCAAGAGTTTTAAATTGTGTGGTCCCCTTAAATTCGTAACTTTGACCGGTTTTGAGTTTTTTAAATTCTTCAATCATTTCTTTTTCGCGCGCAAAACCAACAAAGGAAATAGCATCCTTATAGTCGGTAATATTAAATACAAACATAATTGAACCATTTTTTACAGGTTTATATTCCACGTTTCCAAAAATAGTTCCTCTAACAATAACGCGCTCTTTAATATTTGTGTCTTCGGTCATGTTAATTTCTGAAATAGTTCGCTTGAAATATTGATAACTTGTGTTTTTAAAGGTGCGTGAAAAATTGCTTAATGGTTCTTCTTCAATTTCTTCATAAATACCATTTTTAAAATTGTCTGATTTTTGTTGTTCTAAAACTTCGAATAGTTCATCATGATTCTTTTTCTTTGTTACATAAAAACGAACAGTTTTAAATCCTGTGTCGTGAATTAGTTTTAGCATATCGTCTTTAATTTTTTCAAAGGCTGTTTTTAGCTCGTCATTTTCGAACGAAAAAGTAATTTTTCCATTTTGCTCAAAATTAAATGAATTCCCAAAATATTTTCTAAAAAGCAAACATTCTTCAGTTGTTAGTCGGTCAGCTACTTGTTCGTAAAAGTGTCATAAATAAGTAGTAAAATTACCAGCAGTATACACCGGGGTTTTAACGTTAATTATCAAATTATTTCCAAACGGGTCATCCTTATTTAATACAGCTCAAAACTTTTTAAATTCGACTGAATTTGGAATTGTATCAAATGTTAAATCCAATTCACGAATCCATCCCTTTTCAACATCAAAATCACCATATAATTTAATTACCTTAAACTGGTTTCAATTAACATCGATTTTAAGTTTTTTGCAGATGAGTAAAAAGAATGATTTTGTTTCTAATTCTCTAGCGCTATCGTTTGTCATACTATGATTATAATAAAATAATGTGTCTAAATTACGAATAAATTTTTATTAATTAATGACATAATTATTTAAGTTAAAAGGAGATGAAATGTTCATAACTTTTGAAGGTTTAGATGCTAGTGGAAAATCAACAGCAATAAAAAAAGTTTATAAATATTTAAAAGAAAAATATCCAAAACTTGAATTAGTTTTAACAAGAGAACCAGGCGGAATTAATTTAGTAGAAGCAGAGCGCGTTAGGGAAATTGTGTTAGATAAAAATTCACATCTTTCAGATTGATCTGAAGCATTTTTAATTTCAGCTGCCAGAAGAATTCATATGGAAAAAGTAATTTGACCTGCTTTAAAAGCTAAAAAACTAATTTTATGTGATCGTTATGTTGACTCTTTTTATGCTTATCAGGGTTTTGGTCGTGAAATAGGGTATCAAAAATTATACGAGTTCTCAAAATTTATTATTGAAGACACAATGCCAAATTTAACTTTTTATTTTGAAATCAGTGTTGATAAATGTTTGGAACGTATGCATAAAACAAGAACAACACTTGATCGCTTGGATAGTCTAGAACATCACTTTTATGAACGTGTTGAAGAAGGCTACAAATTTTTAATTAATCAAGACAAAGAACGTTTTTTGATGATTGATGCCACCAAAAGTGTGAATAAAGTAGTTGAACAAGTAATTGAAAAACTAGAAAATAACAAACGTTTCCAGGAGTATATTAATGGATATTTTTAAAGTTATGGATGCTTATGTGAAAAATAAACAACTAACACATTGTTATATTTTTCACGCATCACAAAATACTGATATCGAACAATATATGCTTTATTTTTTTAATAAAATTAATAAATCAAATTTTAAAAAACTAGATTACGAACAAAGTTATGATAACGTACAACTTGTTAATTTTGATTACGCGCAAAAAACTGATGCCAAAATTACCGGTAAAGAAGCGATGGTTCGCGCTTTTAGTCAGTTAGAAAATAAAATTAGTGGTGGTCGTAAAAAGTTTTTAATGATAAAAAACCTAGATGAAATGCATGTTAATGCGATTGGGTACATTTTAAAGTTAATCGAAGAACCATCGCCAAATTCGATTATTATGATTAGTACAAGAAACCTTTCTAATTTACCAAAAACAATTATTTCAAGAGCAGCATTATTAAAAGTGCCAATTACTTTTTCTGAACAAGAATTAAAACAAATTAAAAAAGAAATTACTAGTAAAGAATTTAAAGAAATTTTAATGAATATTTTTTATTCATACAAACATATTAGTGAATTTATTAAGTTTTTTAGTTTGCAAGATATAACTAATGTGCTGAGTGTGTTGGTTGAATCAACTACTAATAAATATAAACTTGCCGCTTATATCATTGAAAAAATGGATATGAAAAATTATTACTATTTATGTTCGCTATTAATTTTTCTATTTCAAGAAGCAAGATTACAAAAGACTCAATACGCGCAAAAAAACATCGAACAATTTGAAGTGATTGCTAATTCAAAAATAGCTGTAGAAAAGGTTGTTGAATACATTTATAAATTTATAAAAACAGCTAGAAGTAAATATAATTTTTTCCTTTTCAAACAAATTTTAATAATTGATATTATGAGGTCTTATGTCTAAACTATACTTAGTGGCTACCCCTATTGGCAATTTAAAAGATATTACATTACGTGCGCTTGAAGTGTTAGGGAGTGTTGATTATATCGCTTGCGAAGACACAAGAACATCAGCAAAATTGTTAAACCATTACAACATTAAAAAACCACTTTTGTCACACCATACACATAACGAGAGAAACAGTACAAAAGGTATTTTAAAATTACTTGAAGAAGGGAAAAATGTAGCATTAATTTCCGATGCGGGAATGCCAATTATTTCCGATCCTGGTTTTAATCTTTTACAAGAAGCAAAAGAGCATAATTTCGAGTTTGAAATTATTCCTGGTGCCTCAGCATCTGTGCTTGCTTTTGCTTATTCTAATTTAGGGAATAGTTTCACCTTTTTAGGTTTTTTAGAATCGAAAACAACACGGATTAAAAACCAGTTATCCTCATTACCAAAAGGAACATATGTAGCGTTTGTTTCACCTCATAAATTAATGACAACAATGAGCATTTTTCAAGAGAATTTCAACAAAAATGTTGAAATTTACTTAGTTAAGGAACTTACAAAAGTTAATGAAAAACACTTTACAGGAACACCTGATGAAGTAATCGAACAACTTAACAAAAGTTCATTAAAAGGCGAGTTTACAATTGTCTTTAAAATCAAATAAATAGTACTTAGGCCACCAAAAAACACCTTTTTGGTGGTTTTTTCATATGAAAAAACAACTTTTTATGTTTTTTGTGTCATAATTCTTAAATGAAGACATTAAATAAGATTACTCCACAAAAAGAAAATTTTGCAAAATGATATGTTGACGTTGTTAAAAACGGCGAATTGATGGAATATGGCTTAGTAAAAGGAACAATTATTTTCAAACCAAACAGTTTTGGAATATGAGAAAATATTCAACGAATTTTAAATGAAAAGTTTAAGCAAGAAGGTGTTGAAAACGTTTATCTTCCAATGCTTATTCCTACTCAGCAATTTCAAAAAGAAAAAAACCATATCGCAGGTTTTAATCCCGAATTAGCAACCATCACTAAAGTTGGTGATAAGGAACTACCTGAACATATTTATATAAGACCCACATCAGAAGTTCTTTTTGCAGATTTATTTCGTAATATAATTAGCGAAAAAAATGAGCTGCCAATTCTTTTTAATCAATGAGCAAATGTTCTTAGATGAGAAAAAACAACAAATCCATTTTTAAGAAACTCGGAATTTTTATGACAAGAAGGACACACAGTTCACGATAACGCTATTGAAGCAAGAAAATTAACAAGAAAAATGTTAAGCATTTATGCAAAATTTATTAAAGATTATTTAGCGATCCCAACAATTACTGGTAAAAAAACACCACGCGAAAAGTTTGCGGGCGCATGTACTACTTATACAGTTGAAGCGATGATGAAAGATGGTAAGGCGCTACAAAGTGCTACAAGCCACTATTTAGCCCAAAACTTTTCAAAACCTTATGACATAAAATTTAAAAATAAAGATAATGAGTTTGAATACGTTTACCAAACCTCGTGAGGAGTTTCGACTAGATTAATTGGAGCAATCATTATGAATCACGGTGATGATCGAGGTGTGATTATACCACCACTTATTGCAAATACACAAATTGATATTCTTACATTGTTTTCGAATAAAAATCCTGATGTTTCGAAGGTTGCCAAACAAATTTTTAACAAATTAATTAAAAAATATCGTGTAAAAATTGATGATACCGATAAACAACCTGGTTTTAAAGCCGCACAAAGCGAAATTCAAGGTGTTCCGATTAGAATAGAAGTTGGTCCACGCGACCTAGCAAATAATCAAGTATCAATTGTGCGGCGTGATACTTTAGAAAAAACATTGGTTGATATTGACAAAATTCAAGTTTTTATTAAAAAATTAATTAAAGATATTCAAGACAACTTATATAAAATGGCGAAAGAAAGACTTGATGCCAATATTGTTGAAGTTAATAACTATAAAGAATTTAAAGAAGCCATTGCGCAAAATAGATTCGTTATTGCGCCTTTTGAGGGCGAAGAAGTTGTAGAAGAAATCATTCAAAAAGAAACCGGCGCTACATCGCGTTGTATCTTGATTCAAAACAAAAAAGCATCTCTCAAAAAATGCATTTATACAAGCACCAAAACTAAGCGAAGAGTGCTTTTTGCTAAAAGCTACTAGGAAAAAATGGGCAAAATTCCCATTTTTTTTCTTTTTTATATCAATTTTGACCCCTCAGAATACATATATAGGTAGGAGGACATAAATGAATATAAAAAAATTAGACTTCACATCTAAGAAAAACTTAGTTAAAGACGCTTGCAAATTGTACAAACGTGTTAAAGGTGTACAGTTAAGCGACGAAGTTTTAAAAAGATATAACACATCTGCTAAGAACACCTTAGAATTGAATAAAACTATGAAAGTAAAATCAATTTTTGAACAAATTTTGAATTTACTTTCGCCAACAAGTTATATGATTATCGATAACTTGTTTCTTAAAGAACACGAAGAAAAAGAAAAATGAATTGACCAATACTTTTCAAAAACCACTTTTTATAAAAGACAACACGAGGCTATAGATGAGTTTCTAGACTATCTATATGAAAAATAATGATAGTACTAAACTACGATATGCCCCAGAAACAGGTTAAGGAAGTATTTCAAGGTCAAGTTGATTATCATTTTAAAGGAAAAAGGACAAACATTAGTTTGGACATAAATCCTAAAAACCAATTATTTTATATTAGATACGCATTTTATTCAGGCGAAATGACTGGAAGAACAGGTAAAATAAGAATGAAAGTATTTATTAATTCAGAATTAGTTTGTGATTCGACCGAATTACAATGCACACACTACGCTTATGGATATTATGGTATAGAGATACCAGAACCAGCACTAAAATTTACAAAATGAAACGAAGTAAAAAATATTTTTATATCGTCTGAATATAAAACATCAGAAGATAACGAATGACATGTCTTCGACAAATTACATATTGTAAATAGCACAAATGAAGAAGACATTAAAAACAAAGAATATTCTTTTGGAAAAAAAGGAATCGTTTTCGGCGAACTAACCGGACTTAGAGTAAA
Organism: Mycoplasmopsis equigenitalium; assembly: GCF_024498255.1. Taxonomy (NCBI): domain Bacteria; kingdom Bacillati; phylum Mycoplasmatota; order Mycoplasmoidales; family Metamycoplasmataceae; genus Mycoplasmopsis; species Mycoplasmopsis equigenitalium. The sequence goes on along the minus strand of NZ_CP101808.1, from coordinate 795,970 downwards.
TGATAATGGCTTTAAAGAAAGTCATTCAACAATGACAATTATACCTATTCTGGACGAAAACGAAGACACGTATGATTATAAAACAAGATTTTTTAAAGTGCGTGTAGACGCAGAAGGACAATATAATAATTATCCTGTTGATCACGAAATTTATGGAATTAGTAATTTGATTATTGATAACAAGTTACAAACATTACCTACAAAATTTGAATATTTTTCTTCGAGAGAACGAAAACATTTCTTTGTTGATATTGATGCACAAACATCGTATGATTATCATAACAAAACTACTACATCAAACATAGATTCTAATAGCAAGGATGGATATATTATTCCATATTCTTTTGCCGGAACATTTTCTCCAAGATTAGAATTCAGTTTTGGTAGTTTTAAGAATATTAAAGCAGGTTTTGATGTAGATGTAGAAAACTCACTATTAGGTGATATAGATAGTAAAATTACGGTTGACATAAAAGAAAAAAACTCAATAGAAAATAAAGGTTTTTCTTGAAATTATTATTCAATTAGTTCAAAAGATTTTGCATATATTTTACCTGATAAACTTAATTTCTCATTACTACTTAAACGATCGTTAGCTACAGGAACTTTGCCTGTTTGAAAAGAAAAAGATTTTGAAATTAAAAAGGAAGAAAATGAAGAATAAAATTAAAAAGTTTTTAATTAGTTTTTCCCCGCTTCCTATCTTACTTCCTTGCGTTGCAGTTAGCTGCGATAAAGGAACAAAAAGCAGTCAAAACAACAGCACTGATTTAGACAATATAGATTCTACAAATAGTGGGACAAACTCAAATGATTACACCCATAAAAATGTTTTCCCCGATTTTAGAAATGATGAATTTCAAAAATTTGTCAGATATAACTCGCTCACAAAACAAGCATATTTAGACAAAGAAATTATTGCGGCATTCATTAATAGTTTAATAACTAGAATGAATATTCTAACCGGGGAGTTGCGTTGAAGTTTCTCACAACCTTCTCCCCGGATTCTTGAGATTTACATTTCATGATTTAATAATAATAAAACACTAGACAAGACTTATGTGTTTTCAATTAATGGTTAAAAATTTATAAAAAATATTATAGAATACATCTAAATACAATTACACTCCTTCTTTTTTTATTTATATTATTTATATTATTTTCGGTTTATATTTTCATACTAACTAAATTAAAAATTAAATTATAAAGTTTGCATTTTTGATTATGGGCATAGTTCATTCCTTCTATTTAATTGCTTATTTTCACAAAATTTTAATAAAAAAAACAGAACACCTTACCTCCTTTCTTTTCTTTGGTGTTCTGTTTTTTGTATTTTTGTGAAATAATTATTTGGCTATAAAAAGGAGAGAAAATGATAGTTTTGAAAATGAAATCTAATGAACCATACAAAACACTATCGTTAGAAGAATTAATTTTAAAAGACGAAAAATATATAGATCAAGACATTATGTTGTTATATCAACATGACAATTCAATTATTATTGGCCGCAATCAAAATTTACACGAAGAAATTAATCTAGATTATACCAATGAACATAACATAAAAATAGCAAGAAGAATATCTGGTGGCGGCGCCGTTTATCATGATTTAAACAATTTAAATTTTAGTTTTATAACCAACAAAACCACCAAAGGATATAAACAATTTTTACAACCTATTATTGAATATTTGAATCAAATTGGCGTACCTGCTCAATTTGAAGGGCGCAACGATATAAAAGCTAATGGTTTGAAAATTAGCGGTAATGCTCAATTTATTTATAAAAACAGAATGTTTAGTCACGGCACCCTACTTTTTAATGTTAATATTGAAAAAATGGTCGGTTCACTTAAACCCAACCCATTAAAAATGCAATCAAAAGGCATTAAGTCAGTTAGACAAAGAGTGGGAAATATCAAGGATATGCTCAAAGAAGATATTTCTATAGATGATTTTGCAAATAATTTAATTAAATATATGCAAGAAAAATATGGAGCCGTTTTAAAAACAGAAAAAGATTTTGACTACAAAGAACACGCCGCACTTGCAAAATACAAACAATCAGATGAGTGATTATATTTCAAAAATCCAGAATTTAGTATTGTTAACACAATGAAATTTGATAACGGACTTATTTCATTTAAGGCAAATTTGGAAGAAAACAAAATTAAGTCAATTGCATTTGAAGGTGATTTTTTATCACAAAAAGAAATGAGCGATGTTATTCATTTATTTGATAATGCAAATTACGACAAAAAAACTTTCGCTACAATTTTAGATAAAATCGACTTAAATTTATATTTTGGCTGAATTAAGAAAGAAGAATTAATTACTTTAATTTTTGGGTAGGCATGACAATTAAACTTTTAAATGAAACAATTGAATATACAAGTGATGATACAGGCAAGGAAAAAGTAATTTTTATTCATGGATTTGGCTCAAACGGCGCCGTAATCAACAGGTTAAAAAAATATAATTTGAATTTTGATTTAGTACAAATTGATCTTCCTGGCTGTGGAAAATCAACAATGAATAAAGAAATTTGTTCGCTTGAATATATGTATGAAATTGTTGTTCAATTTATTAAAGAAACAAAATTTAATTTTAAATTTGCGATTTCGCATTCAATGGGCAGCGATATTGTTTTACAACTCTTAAAAAATAAGTTGGTTGAAAAAGCGATTTTAGTTTCTCCACTTACTTATCAACTTCATCATACTAAGATTAATATTAAAAACAATATCTTGCCAACAAATTCCGAACAAGCAAAACAATCGCTTTTAAATTTATTCGCGCACCATTCTGAAGGTTTTTTAAGTATTGTAGATCGCCAGGCTCAAACAGCTTTAAATTATGCTAATGAACATCGTAGTTTTTTTGAAGCAATGGTAGATAATCAAATTTTGAATTCAAATTATTTAAATCAAAAACAATTTGATATTTTTCAGAAATATCATAAATATATCAGCATTATTGTTGGGCAAAACGATCTATTCACTGTATGTGAAGCGTTAGAAAAATTAGCAAAAGAACACGATATTAATTTTTACACTATTCCCGATTGTGGTCATGCTATCTTTGTGGAAAAATCGGAAACAACTGCTAACTTAATAAATAATATATATAATGATATATAGTACAAAAATGTAATATAATAAGTTTTATTTTTGTTAAAATATAGTAACTACGTGCTCTATGGACAGGTTATAGGTGAAAGACTATACAAAGGTGGTTTTAGCGCGTTAAAACAATTTTTTATAAATAAAATGAAAGGATAAAAATGGCAAAACAAGATTTTGACCGTAGTAAAGAACACGTTAATATTGGTACCATTGGTCACGTTGACCACGGTAAAACCACATTAACTGCTGCTATTGCTACAGTATTAGCTAAAAAGGGTTTATCAGAAGCTAAAGACTATGCTTCAATTGATAATGCACCTGAGGAAAAAGCTCGTGGTATTACTATTAATACATCACACATTGAATACCAAACAGAAAAAAGACACTATGCACACGTAGACTGTCCTGGTCACGCCGACTATGTTAAAAACATGATTACCGGTGCTGCACAAATGGATGGTGCAATTCTAGTTGTTGCTGCATCAGATGGTCCAATGCCTCAAACTCGTGAACACATTCTTCTTTCAAAACAAGTGGGTGTTCCAAAAATGGTTGTTTACCTTAACAAATGTGATATGGTTAACGACGAAGAAATGATTGACTTAGTTGAAGTTGAAATTCGTGAATTACTTTCACAATACGGATTTGACGGTGACAATACACCTATTATTCGTGGTTCAGCTCTTAAAGCACTTAACGGCGATGCAAAATATGAAGAATCAATTTTCGAATTAATGAACGCTGTTGACACATGAATCGAAAACCCACCAAAAGAATTCGACAAACCATTCTTACTTGCAGTTGAAGACGTTTTCACAATCACAGGTCGTGGAACTGTTGCTACAGGTAGAGTTGAACGTGGTGTTTTAAAACTTAATGAAGAAGTTGAAATCGTTGGTCTAAAACCAACTAAAAAAACAGTTGTTACTGGTATCGAAATGTTCCGTAAAAACCTTAAAGAAGCACAAGCAGGTGACAATGCCGGCTTACTTCTTAGAGGGGTTGACCGTGATGGTATCGAACGTGGACAAGTTCTAGCAAAACCAGGATCAATTATTCCTCACACAACTTTTGAAGCAGCTATCTATGCTCTTAAAAAAGAAGAAGGCGGACGTCACACTCCTTTCTTTAAAAACTATAAACCACAATTCTACTTTAGAACAACTGACGTTACTGGTGGTGTAGAATTTGAAAAAGGCCGTGAAATGGTTATGCCAGGGGAAAATGTTAACTTAAAAGTTACACTTATCGCTCCTATTGCTGTTGAAGAAGGTACAAAGTTCTCAATCCGTGAAGGTGGTAGAACAGTTGGTGCCGGATCAGTTACAAAAATTATTAAATAATTTTATAAAAAAGCGAAATAACAATTCGCTTTTTTATTTTTTCAAGGAAAAACAAAGAAAAACAAACAATATTTATGTTTTTTTGTATTATGAAATCACGCTAAAACAAAGAGAAAAAAACAAAAAAATATCGAAAATCCGGCATTTAATTCGGATTTTTTTTTTTTTTACTTTTAGTGTATAAATTGGGTATACCAACAATAAGTCGCATTTATTGATTGGTGTAAAAATATTAAGGAGGTTTCAATGAAACTAAGAAAATTAAATTTAATAGCTCTAGCAATATTACCTACAATTACAACCGTTGCTGTAAGTTGTGGTAATTCAGAAAACAAAACTAAAGAATTAGATGCTTTAAAAGCATATGTTAATGAAAATAAGGTTGAAGCTCTTCTTAGTGGTGTAACAATTGTTGCCACAGAAGACGAAGCAAAACCCGAAAATGTTGAAGAAGGTAAAAAAGTTATTCTTCAATCAGATGTCGATGCTTATAAAGTTACTTGACAAACAGCAAACGGAGTTACAGAAGAATCTAAGGCAAAAGAGGCAAAGACAGCTTTAGAAAATGCTGTTACGGTTCTCAAAGGAAAAATTGTAACAGGAACCAAGGTTACAACACCTACAACAGAAATCGATACTTTAAAAGCATATTTACCAACCGTTAGTGTGGGAAAACTTAAAGAAGCTGGCCAATTATTGGACAGTACAAAAGTAGAGATTGTCGAATCTCTTCCAGGTGCTGACACATACGAAATAGGAACTTTCAAGGTTCTCAAATCAGATGTTGAGGCTTATGGGGCTGTATGAAATGACGCAAATGGTTCGGGTGTAACTAATGATCAAGCAGCTGCCAAACAACAAGCGGTTAAAGATGCTCTTGAAGCTCTTAAAACTAAACTTGTTGAAGGTACAAAAACAGAGTAAAAATAATTAATTATTTTTTTAATTTATTAATATAATTTTTCTTTGTCAAAAAATAGAAAAAAGGAGAATTATGAAATCGATTAAGTTAACTTTAACAGCGTTAGCATTTTTACCCATTGCAATTACTGCTGTAAGTTGTAATCAAGAAAATAAAAAAGAAAATAAACAAAAAGAAAACAAGGAATTAGCTGAACTTAAAGAATTTATTGCTTCTCATAGCGTAGAAAAACTACAAGAAGCTGGCGGAGTATTAGAAAACGTTAAGGAACAAATAACAACTTCGCTTGATGCTGCCAATATTTTAGAAAACGAAAAACAAATTCTTAAAACGGACTTAGATGTTTATAAAGAAGCTTTAAAAAAAGCGAGCGAAGCTACGGACAATACTAAAGCTTCTGCAGCAAAATTAACACTTGAAGCAGCATATAACACACTATTGTCAAAGATTGTAATTGGTACAAAAAAACCAGCTCCATCAACCACAGAATATGAAAAAGCTAAAGCGCTGATGGTTACATATGATTATGGTAAATTATCAAAATACGATCTTACATTAAAAGGCGATGTAGAGCCAAAACCAGAGGAATACGGTGAAGGGTTTAAGGTTGTTTTGAACAAATATTTAATGCCTTTTAAAAAAGCATATGTTGCAATTCAGAGGTTAAGTAAAAAAGATGGTGAAGCCAAAGCCAAAGAATTAGCTGATAATCTTATTAAAACAGCAGAAGAACTTATAGCAAAAACTGTTATTGGTACATCTAAAGTTCCTGCTCAATTAGGTGAGGCTGTAAAAAAATACTCGCTTGAAAAACTACAAGAGGCTGGCGGAATTCTTTATGGTGTTGAGTATGTTGATACTACAGTTGCGTCTGCAGATTTGCCAGCAGGTAAAAAGCAATTATCAAACGCTAATAAAGAAAAATATATAAAAGTATATGCTAAGGCTAATAGACTTTACATTAACTTTTCAAAAAAAGCAACCATTAAAGAAATGCAAGAAGTTATACCAGAATTAGAACAAGCGGTACAAGAGCTTAAAAATAATATTGTTATTGGTACTAAAGCTAATTAAAATAAAAACCAGCCAACAGGTTGGTTTTTATTTATAAAAAGGTAAAATATATAAAAATGAGTTTATATGTTTATTTATCCAATGTAAATAGAGAGATCGATTTAGATAAAATCTATTCAGAAACAAGAAAACAAGAAATTAATAATACAAGTAATATTGATGTAAAAAGTAGCAAGTATAGTGGATGACTTTTATTGCAAAAAGCAGTTAAAGAAGTTTTGAATTTAGACCCAAGCAAAATCAACTTTACAAAAGACATCAATAATAAATGGATATGTAAAGAATTTTATTTCTCGCTTTCACATACCAATAAATTTGTTGCAGTTGCAGTCTCAGATCAAAGAGTGGGTATCGATATAGAAGAGATAAAAACGGTTTATGTAAATATCTCGCAACGTATTTTAACCAGTGAGGAATTAGAAGAATTTACTTTGCTTTCACAAGAAAAAAGAAATGATTATTTATTAGAAAAATGAACACAAAAAGAGGCGCTTTTTAAATATGGACACAACAGCATTTTTGAAGCTAAAAAACTAGACACGATCACAAACCAGAATTTATTATCAACGCAAATACTTAACAATAATTTAGTACTATCAATTTGTTCGAAAAACAGCAAAAAACCAAAAATCATTTTTAATTAAAAATCAACACATTTTCTTTATTTTGTGTTGATTTTTTACTATTTTATGAACGAATAATTTTAATATTTATAGTACTAAATTTATTAAAAATATCATTTAGAACTTCCTGGCGTCTTTCTTCTGATTTTTTAAGATTATTAGTGTTGGTTTCGATCCTTGTTTTTAACGTTTTTTTATTATTCAAGGACAATCATTGTTTTAAGGTTTCGAATTTTTTAATTGAGAAAAGAGCATCAAAAAAAGTAATTAAAAGGGCCTTTTCTTTTTTATCCAACGAACTGGTTTCAATAAGTTTTGGATAGTCTTTTGTTAGGTTATTGTATTTAGTTTCTTTTAGTGCTTCTAACACTTTATAAAATGATTTTTGTTCATTTAAAGCATTTTCTAATTTTGTATTGCTTGAGCTTAAGTTGTAAATACTTACAAGTTTTTCTTTTAACTCATCTTTAATTTCATAAGCATAAACCATTGTTTCAACATCGCTATATGAGTAATTTACCATTTCATCAAACATTTCTTGGCTTGTAATGTATTTTGTAAGCGATTTTCATTTGGGATCGCCATTTGTTAGTTTTCAATAAATGTAACCACAAACACTTGCCATACGGCCATTTTTCTCGATCATTTTCTTATTAATTTCTGATTTCGCATATCCTGGAATTATTCTTAAAACATTTTTATTTAACATTACAGAACGAAATTTTGGAAATTGACTTTCGCCTTTACCATTTTTTAAGGTGTTAAGAGCAACCCGTGCTCTGTCAAAATTTCCATCTCTAATATCATTAGCAATAATTTGAGTACCTGTTTTTAAATTTTTAAAAATCCTGTTTTCGAATTCGGGCGCTCATCCTCAAAATTGTGAGGTTTCCGCAAACTCTTGTCAGGATTTTATTGACAATTCTTCAAACACGACATTTTCAATTTCTTTCAGCATTAATTCGCTTCAATTTTTCTCATTAACATTTTTAAAATCTACTCATTTTGTGAATGTTTTATAAGTTTTTTCGTCTTTTTTAATTGCCATTGAAAACATATATGGAATGCTAATACCATATGATTGTATACCTTCAAAATCAATTAAAACGACGTTCTTACTCATAATACCCCCTAATTATATGACAAAGCCCTAAACACAATAATATTTTTTATGTCTTTTAATTATCATAGTGCCTTATTTATTTATATAATATAAATGCAGTCACAAAGATTGTAGTTTCCTGACTGGGTTAGTTTCCCAACCGGATGTTAAAGCCATCGTACTCATTGAGCATGAGCAGGTGAAATTCCTGAGCCGACAGTAAAGTCTGAAGATAGTCTCTACACACTGTGTAAAGCTTTTGCAGGAACTTCTTCAAAGGAGTTTTTTATTTATGAAATTCACTAAATGGAAAGAAATAAATCATAAGAATTTATGGTTTGATTCTTTAACTGGAACCGGAATTGGTTTCTTTGCCACATTAATTGTGGGAGGATTGTTTGGAATGATAGGAACATATTCGGACGATAATTTGTTCCTTTCCATTAAAAAGTTTTTAGCATACATCTCACCACTCGCGATTGGTATTGCAATTGGAATCAAAAGTAAAAAAACTATTTTAGAAACGTTAGCAATTGGTATTGCAGCTTTTATTGTTGCAAATAGCACAATTAAACCATTTTTTGATTTAGCGAACAATACAATTGTTTATCAAGTTAAAACAATTAATATTAATTTAAATATGAATGTTATTGGCGATGCCGTTAGTGCATGATTAAGTGCGGTGTTTATTCTTTATTTTTTAACAATGATTAATATCGAAAATTCATTTTCGATTATTATCTTACCAATTGTTGGTGTAGCCCTTGGAATTATTAATGCGCTTTGATTAACGTATCTTTGTAATTTGCTTTTGGTTTGGATTGAATGGATTATTAATAATTCAGTTAATTCAAGTTATGGGTTACGAATTGCACTTTCGCCACTAGTAAGTTTGATTATGGGGCTTGCATTAACATTGCCTATTTCTAGCGCGTCAATTGCTTATTCAATTCACTTAGATTCGTACGGCGCATCAATTGCGGTGGCGGCCACAAGTGCTCAAATGATCGCGTATGGCTTTATTGTTTTACTTGCAACTCGTAATATGAGTTATTATATTTCTACAAGTTTTGGCACGACAATGACACACATTAACAACTATACAAAAAATTGAAAACTGTTAATTTTACCTTGCGTTGCCTCAATAATTTCGGGATTTATTGCTAGTTTTATGCCTTGCGATTTTGACTTAGAACCAACAAAAATTTTGTGTTGGGCGGAATGGGAACAGCGATTTTATATGGGCCAATTTTTAGTATCATTGAACTAGGTTATAATCAACCATGATCTTGAATCCATGTGTTGTGCTTGCAGTTTGCGCTACCAATAGTATTAGCTACGGGATTTTATTTTTTAAATAAAAAACTTAATTGATTTGAAAATAAGGAGTTTGAATTATGAAAGAATATATAGCAGAATACTTTTTTAAAACCAAAAAAATACTTGAAGCAAAAAAACCAAACAACGTTATTACAATGCAGTTTTTTCAACGCGAAGATAATACTGTACTTTGTGGAATGAAGGAAGTTTTAGAACTTCTAGAAAAAGAAACCGATACAAAGAAATATAAAATTCGTTACTTGCCAGACGGAAGTATTATTAATGATAAAGAAGTTGTGCTCGAACTTGAAGGACATTATCAAGATTTTGGTATTTACGAAGGAATGATTGATGGAATTTTAGCGCGTAGCTCAAGTATTGCAACCAACACAAGACGAATTGTTGAGGTAGCTAATGGTAAAAAAATTGTTTATATGGGAGACCGCGCCGATCATTATTTAATGCAAAGATTTGATGGTTATGCTGTGCATATTGGAGGAGTTGATACACAATGTACAAAAGAACACGTTGCACTTCATAACGGGCTAGCGGTTGGTACAGTTCCTCATGTTTTGTTTCAAGGTTTTGATGGTGATATTGTCAAAGCTCTTCAAGCTTACAAAGAAGTGATTAATGAACCAATAACTGCTTTAGTTGATTTTAATAATGATGTTATAAACGATTCTTTAAAAGCATTGAAAGTTTTTGGTAAAGATATGGTCGCATTAAGGGTTGATACGGCCCAAAATGTTCGTGATAAAATGTTTAAAAATAACGAAGACGAATTTGGGGTAACCCCAAACCAAATTAAACGTCTTCGTCAAGCGCTTGATGAGCATAATGGAAAGCATGTTAAGATTATTGTTTCGAGTGGATTTAATGCTAAAAAAGTTAAGTGGTTTGAAGACGAAAAAACGCCTGTTGATGTATACGGAATAGGCGGAAGCATTTTAAAAATTAAGTTAAACTTCAGCGCTGACGCTGTTAAATTAAATGGTAAAGAAATAGCAAAATTTGGACGAGTTTATTCGCACAATCCAAAACTAATTGAATACAAAAAAAGCAGCAAATAGGCTGCTTTTTATTATTTATCTATTTTTATTTCTTTAATAATTTTTTTATTAAAAAGCTTTTAACTTTTTTAACTAAGTTTTCAACACTAAAACCTTTTAATGCATAAACTTTTCCACCATCTTCTGAGTAGCCGTATGTACTTGCGAGGTGAGCATCTATTTTGTTATATTTTGACAATCTAAATCACATACTATCGTTTGTAGCTTCGATTGCGAACATAGGTTTTTTGTCAAGTTTTAATTCTTTTGCAAGTTTGTCATTATCAACAAGTTCTTGAAGTAATGGTACTGAAACAACTTGTGCTTTGATGTTTTCTTTTGCAAGCGCATCAGCAACTTCGGTTGCTAATCCAACTTCTGAACCTGATGCAAGAAGTGAAATGTCGAATTTTGGTGTCGATTTAACTACATATGCACTCTTGAATTCTTTAAGTAAATTAAACGATTTAATTCCTTGACGACAAGCAATAATTGCATATTTTTCTTTATTTTGGTTAAGTGCTTTATCAAATCCAAATTTCATTTCTGTTTCATCACAAGGACGAATAACTTTTACATTTGCCATTGCTCTAAGCATAGGGATTTGATCGAATGGTTGGTGTGTTGGCCCATCTCCCCCAACTTGATATGAGTCGTGAGTGTAAACATGAACACTAGGAATTTCCATTAAAGCACCAAGTCTGAGCGCTCCCTTAGCATAGTCGGCAAATGCTAAGAAAGTAGAATCGATAGTTTTTAAGTTTGAGTGAAGGAAAATACCATTATTAATTGCGGTCATAGCGTGTTCTCTAATTCCGTATTTAATGTATTTGCCACCTTCACTAATTGTCTTGGCAAATTTAATTTTGGTTGCGGCAGCAAGGTCTGCACTACCACCAATGATGTAAGGATTGTTTTCTAATTCTTTCATAATTGGTGAGAAGTAGTTTCTTGTTGCAACATTTGTTTCACTAAATGTAACTTTTGAGAAATCAAATTTATATGTTTTTTCTTTTAATGTATTAAGGAATTCAAAGTCTTCTGGGTGTGATTTTTTGAATTCTTCAAATGTTTTTTGTCATTCACTGTATGTTTTTTCTTTTTCTTCTCAATGTTTTTGTGCATGAACATAAACATCTTCGTCATATTCAAATGGTTCTTTGTTATCTAGACCAAGTTTTGCTTTGAAAGCAAGTGTTTTTTCAGGGTCGAGAATTCCATTGTGGCCTGCTGATGTGTTTTCAACTGGTGTGTTAGCAGCAATCACAGTGTGAATTTGAACATATGAAGGTTTGTTAGCATTTTTAGCTTTTTCTAATGCAGCCTCAATGTTTTCTGGAGTAGGTTCGGTAACAACGAATGTTGCAAAGTTTTGTGCTTGGAAGTAAGAAACAAGGTCGATGTTGTTAACTTCGTTTGCTCTTGAATCGATTTGTACGTCGTTAAAATCGTGAATCAAGATTAATTTGTCAAGGTTAAGTGTACCTGCTAATTGAATTGCTTCAAGAGCAACACCTTCTTGAACGCAACCATCACCATGCAATACATAAATGTTGTGGTCAATTACGTTTAGTCCTGGTTTGTTAACACGATTTTGTAGGTATTTTTGGCTAAGTGCCATTCCCACACCCATCGCGATTCCTTGTCCAAGTGGTCCGGTTGATGCATCAACAAAATCTTGTGAGTCGATTTCTGGGTGACTTGGTGTTTTTGAGTAAAGTTTTTTGTGGTTTTTAATATCTTCAACACTTAAAAGTCCAAGGAAATGCATAATTGAATACATCGACATTGAACCGTGACCAGCACTTAATACAAAACGATCTCTGTTGATTCATTTTGGATCGTTCTTGTTAATGTGAAGTAGTTTTGAAAATAATGTATATGTGATCGGTGCAGCACCAATTGCCATTCCAATGTGACCTTGGCCTGCTTTGTTAATGGCATCAAGCGCAATTCCTTGCATCGATGCTATTACTTTTTTATCTAAGTTCATTTATCCCTTTCTGATTGATAGTTTAATTACATCTCAATTATACATTTTATGGAAAAATATCGGCTAATAGTTAATCATTATGTTTGAATTTTGAAAAATCCGTTATTTAAAATATATCATTTTAATGTTAAATAACACATATGGAGGTGTGGATGCAATATTCACAAAGTATATGCGCCTTAAATTCTTTCGAATCGCTCAGTGATATCGACTACTTATATCAAAATGGATTTGATAATTTTCATCTTGATTTTATAGATTTTCATTACGTAAAAAGTTTTGGTTTAAAACTTGATGATGTACTTTGATTGCGTAAGCGTTATACCAAAGCAACCTTTGAAGCGCATTGCATGTGTGTATATTCACATCCCCTTATTTCCACTCTTGTTGGTGCTGGCATAAATAAAATTTCTTTGCCAGCCAAAGAATTTAACCTCAAGTATCTTTTAGAAAATAAGAAGTTATTCCCTAATACTAAATTCGGAATTATGATAGAGGCTAAAGACGATGTACAAGAATTAAGTGAATTAATAAAAAAATGCGATTATGTCGTTTTAATGACAATTGATATTATTGGTGGTGTTGGTCAAAAACTTAATCCAACACTTCTTGAAAAAGTTCCACAGATCAGAAAGATTAAGAAAAACATAGAAATTATTTCTGACGGTGGTCTTCGTCAGGAAAATGTTTTTGAGTTTTTAAAAGCGGGTGTAGACATTGCTGTTGGTGGATCAATTTTGCATAATTTTCCAACAAAATTCAAAACTTTTAAAGAATTTTGAAAGGAAGTTGAATAATGTTTACCCAGCCTACAATTCTTAATATTGCCTTGTGAGTATTGAGTGGAATATTAGTATTAATTGTTTTAGGGGTAGTTATTTGAAGAATTGTAATTCACTACAAACCATCCCTAGACAAAAAAGGCAATAACAAAAAACAAATCGGCTCAATCAATAATGATTTGAACAAGTTTGTTAAAACCATTATTCTTAAAAAAGACTCGCATTTAATTTATAACGTCTTACTTAAAAACAAATTTGCAAAATTAAATTATTCATTAATACCAATTTTAATTTTTCACAACAATCAAGCATTTCTTGTTTCTAATCTTATTCGCAACACGAAAAACGAAACAATTGTGTTGGAAGAAGGTACACTTAAGCTAATAAATAGTAAAAAACAATTAGAAATCGAAGATGTGAAAATTGAGTGATATGAAGATATTGTTAAATTACTTGAAAGTAAGTTTGAACTCAAACAATCGCAACTCACTAAAATTTTCTTAACACTTAACAATTCAGAGCAAGCAACACTTAATGATTATCACATTGTTTCTACATACGAGCTTGTCCCCTTTATTGAAAAAATAGAGACAGAAAAAATTTCATCTTTTGAAATTGAAAAAATAAAAGACAAAATCTTAAGTAAAAATATGATTAAGTTAAAGGTGGGTAAATAATGTTCGATTTTACAAACTACGACTTTTACATTAGTTTTGCCATTATTGTATCCATCATTTGCTTTAGTTGTTTTTATAACTATATTGTGTTATTCAACATTACTCATGAACAAAGACAAATGCCGTTGCCGCGCGAGAATCCGGTGTTATATGAAGCAAACGAAATAACACGAAAATATAAAATTAATTCTTTATTTCGGCAAACTAACTTTACATTTTTGGTACCTTACAATCTTAAAAAGTCAATTATTAAATTTAAGAAAGATGTATTCGTAAATAACAATCTTTATAATTCAACTAACGCAATTTTTACGACATTTGCATTTATTAGCGATAAGTTAAAACAAAAAAATTTTACTTATTGATTTAATAAAATATTTAGTTATTTCAACTTAGTTATTTGAATTATTGAATTAGTTTTCTTAGCAATGTCGTGATGAGAAATAGGGCTTGCCGTCATAGGGTTTAGGTTGATTGCGATAATAATTAAATTTTTCATAAATTTGAAAAATATCAACAAAAACATTGAAATTACACTGAAATTTTTAGAAACAAGTGATGAAAATTTTAATAAAAAAATCAAAAAAGTGTTGTCATTAAAACATTTAGGAATTTTAAATGATACTTTTAATTGGTATTCGAAAAATATTTTTGAATTCGCAGTGTGATTTAAGGAATGGGGGAGAAATGAGTAATGCAAAATTTGATCGCGATCATGTTATCCAACTCTTAGTCAATGTTTATGGCGAAGATTTCGAAAAATTACAAACATATAACGATGACGAACTCGAAGAGTTGCGTAATAAATATGAAAAAGAACAAATAAAAAAGAAAATGAATCCAAACAATTTTTTCTTAATTAAAGGAATGCCAATTCCTAAAGAATACGAACCTAAAACTTCAACGAAGGCCGGCTGGATTCTATTTATAGCAATTATTGCTGCCATTCTTTTCTCTTTTATTACATTTTTATTAATAGGTTTCAAGATGAATGGAATTATTTAGGAGGTTATATGAAACTATTTGACAAAAAAATGATGGAATACAGAAACGATTTAAGCGACTGAAAAGATGTTGTTTGTGCTGGTGTTGACTTACTTGTTAAAAATAAGTATGCAACTAAAGAACTAGCGGACGCTGTCTTCGAATCAACAGAACAATATGGCGCTTATTATGTTTTAGAAAAAGGGCTTGCACTTGTTCATGCTAAACCTGGACCTTATGCTCTTAAACCGGGAACAAGTACATTGATCCTTGATCGCTATGTTAAATTTAACAATCAAGATGATAAAGAAGCTAAGATTATTATTACTTTATCAGCGATTGATAGTACTAGTCATATTAGTATTATTCAAGAATTTGGTGAATATTTTACTGACGAGAATTTTAAAAAACAAGCTTTAGCTTGTGAATCACTTCAATCATTTGTTAAATTATTGGATAATTATAAAGGAGGTGAATAATGAATATTAAGACGGTATGTGGATCTGGTTTAGGCTCTTCATTACTTGTAGAAATGAATGTTAAAAGTGTTTTAGACAAGTTAGGAGTTGACTACGATAGTTGTGAACACACAAATATCTCAAGTTTTTCAGCACATGGGGTAGACCTTATTGTTGTAGGAGCTGATATTGCTGAAGCAATTGATTTCCCTGAAGAACATAAAATTATTTTAACTAATATCTTGTCTAAAGTTGAACTTGAAGAAAAACTTAGAAAATACTTCAAATTAAACTAAAGCAATTGATAAAGAATTTAAAACATTTGTGATTCGTCTATTGTCACAATACTCATTGCGAAAGCTTGTTTTAGATTTTAGAAATAGATAAAAAATGAAAGGAAAAGTATGTGATTCTTAGAATTCCTTAAGGCTTTTATTGGTGTTCCTGCATTCTTAGTTGGTATTTTTACTTTAATTGGTGCATTAATCCAACGTAAAAAAGCCTCACAAGTTACTTTATCTGTATTTAAAGTAATTATTGGTTTCTTGATTCTAGGTGGTGGTGCAGGTGTTGTTGTTGGTTCAATCAGCAGCTTCCAACCTGTTTTCCAAGCAACATTTGGACTAACTGGTGTTATTCCTAACAACGATGCTCTTGCTGGTGCACTTACAGGCCCACTTCCTAAAATCGTTACACTAGGTAGCTTAATTATGATTATCGGTATGATTCTTAATATGATCCTTGCCGCATTCTCAAGATTAAGATACGTATATCTATCAGGCCACGTTCTATACTATACATCATTAATGATTGCCATGGTATTTTACGCAATGGGCTTTAAATTTGATAGCAATGGTGGTGACTTTGCTGCCGCTCTTATCTCAGGAAGTGCATTAATAGCTGCATATATGGTTATCGCACCTGCTACTCAACAAAGATATATGAGAATGATTACTGGTACCGACGAAATCGGTCTAGGCCACACAGGTGGTTTTGGTTACGCACTTAGCGGTCTAATTGGTGAAGGTATTGGTAAACTTTCAAAAGGAAAAATTGTTTCAACTGAAGAAATTAGATTCCCTAAAGGACTTTACTTCTTAAGAAATACAATTATTTCGTTAACAATTTCAATCTTTATTTTCTACGCTGTAGCATTTATCCCAGGTGGTATTCAATACGAAATGGGTAGAATTACCGAAAGCAATTACAAAGATGCTTACAATGTTTTAAGTAAAGGCAACTGAGTTATTACACTATTCGTACAAGCGTTTACATTTACCGCTGGGGTAGAAATCCTACTTTCAGGGGTTAGATTATTCGTTGGTGAATTAGTGCCTATGTTCAAAGGTATTAGTGAAAAACTAATTAAAAACTCAAAAGCTGCAGTTGACTGTCCAGTTGTATTCCCATACGCTCCAGTTGCTGTACTAATTGGTTTCTTATCGTCATTCGTTGCTGCCGTTATTGGTATGGGAATTACAATTGGTCTTAACAAAGCAAACTTATTATCAGTTGTTATCCTTCCAGGTCTTGTTCCTCACTTCTTCTTAGGAGCAACATCAGGTGTATTTGGTAACGTACGTGGTGGATGAGTTGGAGCTATTGTTGGTCCATTTGTTGGTGGTATTATCATCACCTTTGTTCATGCAATCTTTATCTGAGGTGGATGAGTTCCAGTTTCAAACGAAGAATTCGCTAAACTAATTGAAGAACACGCAAAATCAGGTTTATCAGATCCAAAAGAAATTGCTGATGCAGTTCAGAAAGCTAAAAGTACCCTTAACACCCTTAACTGAGGTGACACCGATTATATCATTGGTGCTATTCCTGGTGTATTTGGAAAAATTAAAGGTACCGCAGGTAAATGAGTTGGATTTGCAGTTCCTCTTCTTATTTACTTTGGTGTTCTTCTTGATGGTATTATTAGCTACTTCATTAAGAAAAACAAACCACAACCAGCTGAAGAAACTAAAGAAGCTTCTGTTGAAGCCTAAAATAACAAACAAAAAAACATCGCTTGCGGTGTTTTTTTTATTTGTTAATTGCTTTATAAAGTTCAGCATCATTATAGAAGAAATCGTATTCAAGATTGATGTCGGGTTCAACACCATTTTCTGTTTCGATATATTTATCTCCATCATGAATAACAATACAGTTATTTGAACTAATTTGGAACGAAGTTCCATCAACCAAAACAACAGGCATTACAGCACACATACCGCCACCGGTTTTTTTACCAACCAACTTAGCTACTTTTGTATATTTAGCTAAGAAAGAAAACAAATTGGCAGCACTAAAGGTATTATCGCTAGTTAAAACGTATCATTCATATTGTGTGTATGCATCTTGATCTTTATAATCGCCATCATTATCGGAATCGATTTTCATTGTTGTTGTCATAACACTATCTGTAATTGAATCTTTCCAACTTTGTTTAACATTTTGGTTTGTTAAAAAACCAAATGTTTTATTCATAGCAGCAACGCTACCGCCACCATTTAGCGAAAGATCAATAACGACTTTTTTAATGGTTTTGTTTTCTTCGCATTTTTGCATTGCGGTTTCAAATAATTTAAAAGTATCTTCTTTGATTGTGTGGCGATTTACCTTGCCTATTTTAAAACTGTCGAAGCTGATAACTGCCATGTCGTTATAAAAACGAATCGGAGGAACGCCGTTTGGGAATTTCTTATTTCTTAAACCTTTTAGTTTTTGTTTTATGTTTTTATATTGGATAAAACGACTGCCTTCAGTACCGTATTTACTTAGTTTGTCGTTAGGGTCATGGTAAAACGAGAGTAGTGTAGGCGAGGTATGTAATTCGTTTAATTTGTTGTAAATTAAATCCATATACGCTTTTGTAAATTCGGCAGGATTAGTAGAAAGAATTCGCTCAGAAAGTCCTGGGCCCATAAATGTTTTAAAATCATTGATTGACTTGTTATTTTTTAATCCATAGAAATAATCAAGCGTAAATCATAAATGGTTAAGTGTATCACGACGTTCTGTTTCTGTTGGTTTTGTTAAATTTAATGGGTTTTGTGATACCTCTTTGATGTTAGGAATATTTTCGTCGAGAAGGAAATAAGCACCAATTACTTTATCGCCAGCGAAGTATAAATTATAGTAATTTGTGCTACAGAACAGCGTACTAAATAAAGCTAACGGAATTAGTATTTTATCCTTAACGTGAACGATATCCAAATTGTATTTATCTAAATTGAAAAGAACGCTTTGTTCGCCCTTTTCGATTTCTGTTTTTAGATATCTAATGTTAGAGCCAAAATCTGATACCTGCGATTCGTGAACGCATCCAAAAACATCTTGGTTGCTAACTCATATAGTGTTTTCTTTTCAATTTAAAATTAATTTCGAACCATTAGCTCAAATATATAGTTCGTTTTTAAATCAACTTTTATGAGTATGTATAGAATGAGTTCTAAAAAAACCATCTAAATTGTTAATCATCTCCTCAACATCAACATATTTTGTTTTACCATCATTAATCTCGTATAACTTCACATTTGCTGTATCAATTTCGTATTCTTGTGTTGTATTATAAAATTCATAACGTTTACTTGTAACGTTTATCTCTTTATCAACTTGGTGAAAAGGCGTGGTACATGATAATGCGCTTAGCGGTATGACGCTAAAAGCTGTTCCTATAAGAAGTTTAATATTTTTGTTTTTCATCATATAAAGATTATATTGTTAAAAAATAAAAATAAAAAAACACGTTAAATTACATGTTTTTTAGTTTAGAAATCAAATCATCCACATTATCGAATACATCACCATTTTCTTTGATTGCGCCAATAACAAATAAATTAAAATACATGAATTGGGACTCGGCAACTTTAGTTTTTATAATTTCTAATTTTGGATCATTTCCTTGCATATGTCCGGTTTTTCTAGAATCGGTAATTAAGCCTAAAATTGGTTTTTTTGACTGTGCAAAAATTCCGATTTCCGCAGCAACGCCAGGATCAATTACCAATCCATCAAGCACAGCAACAAGAATGTCTGAGCGGTCTAATTCATTTTTATCAGCGCGATAAATATCAACAGAATCGGCTGATTTAGTTTTATCATTAATACTCATATTTTCTTGTGGTGCATACACTGTGTATTTTTTTAGTTCTCGAATTTTTTCAATTAATGTTTTATTAAACATAACTTCTGCTTGAGAAAATAAAGCATTTGCAAAATATATTCTTTTCATAATCTCCCCTTCAAATAAATAGTACAAAACTATAATATAATATGCGATTAAATAAATTATTGTTCTATATTAAAATTGCTGGAACAGTAATTCATAATTAAAAAACACAAAATTATTATTTTCAACATAAAACATTGATTAATTATTGAAAGTAGCATAGAAATTGTTTAAAAAAAACTACTTACTTATAAGCAGTTTTTCATAGCAACATTGGGCAATCATTGCGCCGTTATCTTGACAGTATTCTGGTGCGGGAATTAAAGCGTTTTTGTGTAGCTTTAAAAACTTTTCACGTAATAATGTATTAGAACTTACACCACCACAAAGAATAATTGATTTTGGGTTAAATTTATTTATTGCCAATTCCATTTTTTCAATCACATAATTAATTGCAGTGTCCATAAATGAGGTAACAATGTTTTCGACATCAATGTCATTTTTAGCATTTTTATTATAGTAATTTACTACTTGTGTTTTGATACCGCTGAATGAAAAATCTAAATCATTTAAAGTTTTAGGTTTTGTGAATTTAATTAGTTTTTGACATTTATTTTTGTTGTAGATTTTATTTATAATTGGACCACCCGGAAAACCTAGATTGCATTTAGTGGATACTTTATCAAACGCTTCCCCGATTGCATCATCTTGTGTTTCGCCAACAATAATATAATCTAATGGTTTTTTAGCTAAAATAATTTCACTATGACCACCAGAAACAACCAATGCTAGAGCGGGGTATTTAATTTTTCTTTCATCAATATTTACTGAATAAAAATGTCCTAACATATGATTAATTGGAACAAGCGGAACATCAAGAGCAATGTTTAGACCTTCTGCAAAAAGTCTGCCAACTTGTAATGAACCAATAAGGCCTGGTTCATTTGTGTAGGCTATGTAATCAAGAGAGTCTAACATTTTATTTTTATTTAAAAGGTTAAAAATTATTTGAATGTTCTTTGTGTGTTCGCGAGATGCTAATTCTGGAATTGTACCTCCGAATTCTTTGAAAATATCAATTTGTGATAAAGTAATCATTTTAACAATTTTATTGTCTTCTCATAAAGCAACCGATGTGTCGTCATGACTCGTTTCTATACCTAGGATTCGCATTTTAGACACCTCCTATTTGAGGATTTTTGGCGTAAAGTGGTTCAATAATTTCTTCGGAATTTATCAATTTAAAATTACTTGTAATTAGTTTAATATTTTTTTCAAGCAATTCATAATCAATAGTAGAAGTTATTAAATTGGAAGCTTTATCAACAAGAGAGACTTTATTTGTATCGCGGTTTCATACAAATAGTTGGGTTTTGCTTGCTTCTAAAAAAATGTCATTATCAGTTTTTAGAACTTTTAAGATGTCAAATGTATTACCAATGTAAATATCCTTTTTTAAAACACTTGCAATTGTTTTGAAAAGAATTAGTGCGCTACGGCTACCTGTAAAAGAGCCGGGACCAATATTAATATAGAATGAATCAATTTGTTCTAATTTAATATTTTTTTCTTTTAATAGTTGTCTAAATTTAAAAATCATTGGTTCAATTTTTTTAACTAAATCACAAACATAAATTCTTGCATGCAACTTGTTATTTTTAAAAATGCCAATGTATAAATCTTTACCTGCGGTGTCTGCGAACAACATCATAGCGCACCTCCTTTTTTAATAGAATAAGTATTCTCGTTCGTCTTCGTTTTTTGTGTATTTTATTTCAATTGTTAATTGTTTATTATATTTTTTATAGTCGATCAAATTAGCTCATTCAACGATAATTAATTTATCGTCAAAGAAATCCTCAAAATCGTCAATACCATTTTTCAAATTGTAAGCATCAATGTGCACGAACTTATCATAAATTTTAATGTAATTGAACGAAGGCGAATTAACTGTTTTTGTTTCGCCAAGCAATTTTCCAATTAGTTTTACAAGCGTTGTTTTTCCAGTTCCTAATTCACCTATTAAAAACAAATAATCAACATTTTTTATTGATTTTTGTAGAAAATCAACGAATTTTTGATTTTCATTTAAAGGTAATTTTAATGTAAATTTATGCATATTATTTTCCAAATCTAAAGTGGCAGATATCGCCGTCATTCATTATGTAATTTTTACCTTCGAGTCTTAATTTTCCGGCGTTTTTTGCTCCCAATTCACCTTCAAATTTTACATAATCTTCATATGAAATAACCCCTGCTTTTATAAATTTATTTTGAAAATCAGAGTGAATGATTCCTGCACATTCTGGAGCCAACATTCCATCTTTATATACCCATGCTCTCACTTCCATTTTACCGGCAGTAAAATAAGTTTTTAAGCCGAGGATATCAAAAGTTATTCTAGTTAATTTATTAAGACTTGTGTCTTGTAAATTATACATTTCCATAAATTCAACTTTTTCATCATCATTAACCTGAGAAATTTCGTTTTCGGTAAGGATGCAGATTGGTAATAGTGGTTTACTTCCTAAATATTTTTTTAGGCTTGCAACAAAAGGGTTCGCCTCTATATTATCAAGCGATTTTGCATCTATGTTGGCAACATAAATCATTGGTTTTGCAGTTAAAAATTGATATTTTTTAAACAAGTCTTCATTTGCCATAAGTTCTTTATCATCGTAAATTAAATTTCCCGATTCTAATAAACTTTTAATTTTTAAGAACAAATTGTATTCTTCTTGCGCCTCTTTGTCGCCGCTTTTCGCTTTTTTATTAATCTTAGCAATCATACTTTCAAGTGCGCTTATGTCAGCAAGAATTAATTCTTCATTAATAGTTTGAACATCATAAACCGGGTCAATTTTATTATTAACATGCAAAATATCTTTGTTTTCAAAACATCTTACAACATGTACTATAGCATTAACCTCTTTAATGTTGCTTAGAAATTTATTTCCTAAACCTTCACCTTTGCTAGCGCCTTTAACGAGACCGGCAATATCAACAAAATCAAAGGTTGCATAAACAATTTTGTCTGGTTTAACAATCTCAGCCAATTTATCAAGGCGTTTATCTTCAAGTGTAACTGTGCTGATATTAGGGTCGATTGTAGTAAATGCATAATTACTCGATTCGACCATTTTTTTCGTAAGCGCATTAAACAAACAGCTTTTTCCCACATTAGGCAAGCCTACAATTCCTGCTTTAAGACCCATATATTCCTCCGCCTTATATATTGTTAGTATACTAACAATGAATTTATATTAATATTATGTGTATTATATATAATTCTATTATATGAAAAGATATTATTATAAAAACAAAGATTACATAATTGATTATGACAAGCGGGTTGTAGTAATTAACAGAGATTTGCACGAAAAATTATTAAATAAACAATGTGTTTATCCAGGAACGGCAATAAAATATGGTTACAAAAAGATCGGAGGATCAACAATAGGTAACATTTTGAAAGCAACAGCGTTTAGTTCGGATTTTAATGCCTTTTGTGGCTATGCATATTTAGCACCAAAACCACTAGTGATGAAATACATAAATGCCGGGATAGCTGTCGAGCCAAAAGTGATTAAATTGCTTGATGAATTTCTTAATAAAAATAGAAAAGAAAACGAAAAAGTAATTGTTTCGGGTACAAACGCCAAAGATTACAATTATGATTATTTTAGTGGTCACGACACGTTAATTAATGGGGTACCTGATGGATTTATTACTTTGCCCAATAAGTCGCAAGTTTTGTTAGAAATTAAAACTGCTGGCGAGAAAAAATTTGCAGAATGAAAGCGAAACGTTCCGAAAAATTACATTAAACAAGCGCAACTTTATGCGTATATTTTAGGGATTAAAAAGTTTTGAATTGTTACATCTTTCCTTAAAGAAAGCGATTATGCCGAACCAGAGGAAATTCCTGTGCATAACCGGATACTTAAAAATTTTATGTTTGTAGTAAATGAATCCGAAGCAAAGGACGATATGGAATATGCAAAAGAATGATACAAAAAATATATTCATAATGGTGTTTCTCCAGAATTTAACCGAACAAAAGATGCAGAACTTTTAGAATATTTAGAGTGTGAAAACGAGGAACAATGACAAGCATTAATTAATAAATGAAAAAAAGAAGGGGAGTGTGATCAAGATTATGAAGGATAATAAAAAAATAGATTTTCGATTATTTTACAATTCAATGACAAGGTCTAAAGGGTTGTGATTTGATGATGAAGAATCAAGTGATGATGACTTAGAAGAAAATATTTTAATTATTTCGAATTTTGATGACGATGAGGGAGAAGAAAAATCATATTTAAATGGACCAATTTCCATTTTCGAAGACTATAAAAAAGCAAGAGACATTTTTTTCGAAAATTCAACAAAAAACAAGAAATTACATTGAAATTCTTCAAAAAGTGCTGAAGATAAAGTAAAAGAAACTATCGAAGAAATTAAAGCTAATAAAAGTGACATTATTGTTAATGGAGCGTTAGAATATAATGATGCTGTTTCGACGTTTTATGCCTTAGATTTAAAATCAATGACATTGTATGTTGAAACATTTAGTATTATGCCAGTCGCAAAAGATATCTTGAAAGCGTATTTTGCTTATGGTGTTGTTAATGGCTATTTCAAACCATTTAATAAATCGTTAGCGTGTGTTAAGTTTATTTGTCGTAGTGAAGAAGAAAAATATGAGTTACGCAAGTTTTATTTTAAATTCACGGAACATGCGGTATGTTTGAAAGCAAGACCAAATAATATGAAAAGAACATTAATTACTAAGAAATTTGGCTTTGTAAATGCATGTAATTTGAAGTACTTAGAAGATTTTGAAAAATCTAAATTAATTAATATGTTTGACACGCTGACGTTATATGAAATTGGAATACCAAAAAGAGGTACAAGTAATTCTTTAGAAGTTAAAGAAAGTCAAAAGTGTGTACTAAACCCGTTCAATGGAATTTTAACTTACATTAAAGGTTTTATGAATCATAAGTTTGATAAAAACGATTATTTAGAGAAACCGATTTTATTCTATATCGAGAATAAAAGTTCATGAGGAGATAATCCACATTTCAATGACCTTTATGCAGAAATTTTTCCAGAATATGCTGGTATTCAAGGTAACTTTATTCCTAGAAAAAAATTACTCGATGAGTTAACTAAAGGAGACTTGTCATTAGCATTAATGGCTAAAAAGTACTTAAATGTAAAAGAACAATTTATTATTCCTGATCGTGAAAAATTACAACAAGAAATTGAAAAACTAGATAATAAAAAAGTCGTGTGATATGACTACGAATCAATTTCATTACCATATGCAATAGTAGAAAATTCAAGACCTTACCAACAAATAGTATTCCAAGTATCTATTATTAAATCTAAGAATAACAAAATATATGAATCTAAAGATATTGTTTATGATCCAAAAACAATAAATGTCATGGACTTTGTAGATAATTTTTATCAATTGTATGAAGAAAACGCAGATCAATATGTTGTGTACAACAAAGGATTCGAAAACACAAGAAATGATGAAATGATCGTGATGATAGAACAAGCGATGGACGATCCGGAATTCGCTAAAAAGGTAAGTGATAAATATAATTTAACAATTGTCGACTTGAAAAATATGGTTCAAAGTATTAAAGAAAAAACTTATGACTTAGCTGACATTTTTGATTTTCGAATCACTAATCCTAAAACAACAGGAGCAACAGAAATAACAGACAGAAATGTTCCGCTTTTATATATTCCATATTTAAGATTTTATTATTCAATTAAAAAGGTTGAAAAGTTTGTTTCTAATAATCCAGAAATTAAGTTAGAACACAAGATAAAAAAATACGAAAACTTGGATATAAAAAATGGTATGTATGCTCAAGAAGCAGGTATTAAAAGATATTTGGGCGATCATAAAGATAATGTTTGAAAAGAAGTTGCTGAGAAATTAAAAGAGTATTGTCATAATGATGTTATGGCAATGCTAATGGCCTTCGATTTAGTTAAATATTGTCAAAATAAATACAAATCAAAATAATAAAAAAATCAACAAAGAACATAGAGTTTTTGTTGATTTTTATCAAATTAGTTCATCTTTAAAATAGGGGTTATCGATATAAGCGACGATTTCGTAAGGATTGATAAAATTTTTGTTTTTAATAGTCTTAATATCAATATTGTAATTACTAAAAATCATATTTTGAGTGTCAAATTTTTTGACATATTTTTTTCTAATATCAAGATTAGCAAAAATTATAATTGAGTAATCAAGACCAATAATTTTTATCTTTAGTAAATTGAAGAAACCAGTTACCTTAATACGCGCATTCTTAAGTAGTTTTTGATATGTTTCGTTATTTGAAAAAGTTATTAGTTTTTTGTAAAAATGAAGAGTGGAATTAGGTTCATTTCTTTGAACTTTGTGGTTATTATTTTTATAGCTTTGATCGTAGATGCCGACGATATCTCTAGCATCGCTAAAACCAGAATTTTCATTGCTGTTTCAAGTAAATACTAGTTTCTGATTTTTTGGCTTAAAGAAATTCTTAAGGAACATATCTACGGAAAATTCTGGCTCCGCCTCGCTAAATAAATTAAGACCTATTTCATCACCGAAATAGATAAATTGTTTTTCTTTAATTAATAGCACTAATCCAAGTAATAATTTAGAAATCTCGGTATTTAAATAATAGTTACTAAAGAGTGTTCTAAGAACTCGGTTATGGTTAAGGTGGGTTAGGTTTATGATGCAATCAGCTTTAATAACTTTTTTGATTTTTCTAACAAAATTATGCTTTGTTAAGTTATTAATTTGAGTTATTAAAATATCATCAAAAATTGCTCCACGAAGATATTTTAGTTGTCTTAATTTATTTAATGGAACCTCAAAAATAATGCTTGTAAGCTCATTAAGGGTTTTTAAATCTCCGTACACTGATTTTAGAAATTCAATTCAATTATGGTTGTTATTAATTTTTTCCTCTGAAAAATCTTTAAATACAAATCCGTATACACCAAGATCTAGAAAGTAGTGTAGTATCTCTAAAAATTTTTGTCCTTGTTCGTTTACTTGTTTGGCGAAAGGTAAAACATAAGTATTTTCAGAAATATAGAAGCTTTCAGTTTTATCGATGTCGGCATATTCTTTAGCAACTACATCGTTTTTGTTAATTTGAAAGCGGTCTTGTAAATTGTTGTATCAAACAATAATTTCATTTATTTTTGATAAATCAATTTCAATCAAAGATTTTAATTTGTTTTTATTTAAATTCTCAATCAAGTTTTTAAAATCTTCAAATGTTCCATATTTGTTTTCGTTAGAGACGATCTCTTCAATGAAACTTGATTTGTAGATTGATAGTGGGTTTGGCAAAATTACGTAAGTTAAATCAAGCTTACTAATAACATTAATTTTTTGGATAACGCCATTGTAATCACCAAAACCGGAATTATTACTATCGAAAAATAAAGATGGTTGAATTTTATAATATCTTTTCATTATTTGCTAACTATATCAATAAGTTTTGTGATGAAATAGTCAAACCACCTTTCTCTGTTGATGCTTGTTGTTCTTGAATTTATTTCAATTTTACCAAGTTCGATAATAATGTTATTAATTCGGCTAATACCGTATGTACTAATGGTGCGTTTTGCAAAAGTAAGACGATGAGGGTTAATTTGTGTTATTTGTTGAATTGCCGCATCACTAAAACCTGCTTTTAAAAAACAATAATATTGGCTTGCTAAAGTAAAAAAGTTAGAGAACACTTTGATTAGTCGTGAGGTATCTCCATCAATTTCGAGATTTTTACGACATTCTTCTAAAAGTCCGGCAAGGTTTTTGCTTTGTAAGTGGTCTTGGATTGCAAACGGCTTGTTACTAATATAAACTGGGAAATCAAGCTCGGGGTTAATTTCTATTTTTGGATTACGACTAATAAGTTTATCTAATTCTTTTGAAATAACTAGTAGTTCGTGTGGCAAACATTCAATAATTGTGTCAATGTTTTTTTCGCTAATAGTTGCATTTTTTGATGTTACATATTTTTCAATTCAAAAACCCAACTGGCGTTCATTTAGTTTTTTGATTACTGTTACATTTGAGTTTTTTAATAAATATTGAATGATAGGATTTGTTTCATCAAGTTTATCAGTATTAAATTTGAAAATGAAATCCATATTTTTACGACGATTAAGCGCATCAATAATTTGTGTTGTTATATTTTTATTTTTAGAATTTTTAAGTAGAAATGCAAGGTTATCGCAAACAATAATACGTTGTGAAAAAATTAGTGAGTCGTTTTGAATTTCGAATAAAAAATCTTCTTCAGTAGTGTTTTCGCCAAGTTTTGAGATATCGATATCTAGTTCATCGAATTTCTTTAAATATTGGTTAATGATGTCCTGAATTTTTTGTTCTATAAGATATTTTTCTTCGCCATAAATTACATACATACTTAATTATTATATTTAACTATTTAAGTTTTTATTAAATAAAAAACCTAATTAAAACTCTAGAGTTATACTGAAAATAATCAATAATCTTGAAAGCGAAAATTTAAAAAAATCAACGAAAAACGTTGAGTTTTTGTTGATTTTGTTTTTTTATTTCTTTTTAACTACATTAGTTTTTAGTATTGTAATAAATGCTTCTTGAGGAACTTCTACACTTCCAAATTGCTTCATTCGTTTCTTTCCTGCTTTTTGTTTTTTTAGTAGTTTTTGACGTCTAGTAACATCGCCACCATACAACTTGGCAGTAACATCCTTACGGTATGCTTTAATTGTTTCGCGAGCAATAATTTTGCCACCAATTGCAGCCTGTACAGGAATTTCAAACGATTGACGCGGGATTACTTCTTTTAATTTTTCAACCAATTCTCTTGCTTGTGGATATGTATGATCTTTGTGACAAATTATAGAAAAGGCATCAATCTTGTCGCCATTTAGTAATATATCAACTTTTACTAAATCGCTAATTCTTTCTTCAATTAGTTCATATTCAAAACTTGCGTATCCTTTAGAAATAGATTTCATTTTGTCGAAAAAGTCAAAAATAATTTCTGCAAGCGGTAGTTCATAAATTAATTTACGGCGATCACCCTCTAAAAATTCGATGTCCACATAAATTCCCCGTTTTGTTTGACAAAGATCCATTATCGGACCAATGTATTTTTCTGGTAACAAAATACTTGCTCGAATATATGGTTCTGTAATTTCTTTAATTAATGTTTTATCTGGTAATAAGGCGGGATTGGAAATTTTTTGAATAGTTCCGTTATTCATATAAATTGTATATTCAACACTTGGTGCAGTAGCAATAACCCCAATGTTATATTCACGATCAAGACGTTCTTGTAAAATTTCCATGTGAAGCAACCCAAGGAAACCAACGCGGAAACCAAAACCTAGCGCTTTTGTCGATTCCTGTTCTCAGGTAAGCGAAGAGTCTGATAATGAAATTTTTTCAAGACTCTCTTTTAAATCGTCATAATCAAGGGTATCGATGGGATAGAAACCGCTATAGACAACAGGTTTCATTTTTTTATATCCTGGCAACGCAGTTGTTGTAGGGTTTTCGATGCTGGTAATTGTATCACCGACAGAAACTTCTTTCGCATCACGGATGTTTGCGGCAACTCAACCAACCTCGCCTGCTACTAACATATTTTTTTTAATTTCTGTTGGATTTTTAATCCCCAATTCTGAAACATAATATTCAGCATTGTTTGACATAAATTTAATTTTTTGATCTTGTTTTAGAACGCCATCAAAAATTCTAACAAGTAGAACCACACCACGATAAGGATCAAAGTAAGAATCGAAGATTAATGCTTTTAATGGTTTGGTATCATCAGCTTCTTTAGGAGAAGGAATATATTCTATAATTGCATCAAGCACCTTTTCGCAGTTGAGTCCGGTCTTGGCGGAAATTTCAACAGCGTTATCGGTTGGAATACCAATGATATCTTCTATTTCTTTTTTTACTCGTTCAGGGTCTGCGCTTGGTAAATCAATTTTGTTAATAATTGGAATAATTTCTAAATTGTTATCCATTGCTAAATAAACATTAGCAAGAGTTTGTGCTTCAATTCCTTGGGTAGCATCAACAATTAATAATGCCCCTTCGCTAGCGGCTAGCGAACGAGAAACTTCATAAGTAAAATCGACATGTCCTGGAGTGTCAATTAAATGAAAAACATAATCTTTATATTTGATTTGTGCTGCATTTAATTTAATAGTGATTCCACGTTCGCGTTCTAAATCCATTGTATCCATTGTTTGTTGTTTGATTTCGCGTTTAGTTAAGGTGTTGGTTAATTCTAAAATTCGGTCAGCCAAGGTTGACTTTCCGTGATCAATATGAGCAATAATTGAGAAATTTCTAATTTTAGATTTATTCATATACATAGTATTATAAACAAAGTTAGAATAAAGCAAGATTAAAAAATGTATTATATTTACATTAAAATTAATTTTTTTGTGTCTAAAAAACGAGTTTCAAAAATTTTTGATAATCAATAAAAATTCAGTATTTTTTACTGAAAATATAGAAAAAATGTAAAGAAAAACCCGATTAATTTTCGGGTTGTTTCTTTTTGAATGAATTCTCTTGTCCTTTAACCAAACGTATAATATTTTGTCGATGAGCAATCAAGACAAAAATATATGAAAGACAGGATACAATCCCAATTAATCAAAAGCATTCCTTAACGCTTTTATTTAATTCGGCAAGCGGTGAGCCAGTTGCTATTCAAGGGATAAAGGCAAGACCACTTAAAACAAGAGTAACACTTATAACTGATATTGAAACAATTTTTGTAATGTAGACCATTGCAATAAATAAGATTAATCCAATAATAAATAATGTGATGTTAATTGAGGTGATTAAGCCAGCAAAACAACTTGCACCTTTGCCACCGCGAAAATTGTGATATATAGGGAAGATGTGACCGATAACAACACCAAGACCGATACTTTGGGGAATGATGTAGTTGTTATAAAATCAGTTTTCGCCAACCGGTTCCAAAAATCTAGCTAATAATCCAATAATTAAAATTGGGATATAACTTTTAAAAAAGTCAAAAAGCAAGATCGTTAGGCCGATTTTTTTTCCATAAACACGAAGTCCGTTTGTAGCACCAGCGTTTCCTGAACCCTTGTCTCTGATATCTTCTTTTAGTTTTCGTTTTGAAATAAAAAGTGCAATATTAAATGAGCCAATTAAATACCCGATCACAAGCAAAACCAAGTTGTAAAGAATTACATAACCGTGCATGTTCGTACCTTTACTATCCAAACGTTTTTTAATTTAATTGGTTCTTCGGGTTCAAATAAAAATGTTTCATATGTGTCTTTTTTAATTACTCAAGAATAAGTATCCATTTTGACATCTTTTGCTTTTGTATCAATAATTGAATAATTTTGAAGTTTATAAACTTTTCAGTCACCCGTTTGTTTTTGAAAATCAACGCTTGTGTATTTTAAAGCGGCTAATGATTTTTCCAAATGAAGTTCGCGGTAGGTTCCGTCTTTTTGTTTGCGGTGGTAGTCATATAAACGATAGGTAACATCGCTAGGTTGCTGTACCTCTAGTACTTCAATAAAATCATCGTGATTGTAACCAATTCCATGAATTAAACCAGCGGGCACATTGTAAAAACCACCAATTTCAGGTTCGATAATATTAAGGTGTTCATCAAGCGTATTGTTCAAAACGGCCTCTTTAATTATGTTTTTATCAATGGTTTTTGAACCTCAAACAAGTTTTGCGGCTTTACTTTTTTTGAGTAAAAGTCAAGCCTCATTTTTGCCGTTTGGTTCGTTTTCTAGCTTTTTAGCAAGTTCATCATCGGGGTGAACTTGAATACTAAGTGGCTGATTTGCTGAAATTATTTTAATCAAAGGACCAAAAGTGTTTTTTGTATCATCTTCAAAAGTAGTTTCCATTCCTTTTAGGGGCGAGTGTAATCAAATTTCTTTACCCCACAATTTTTCGTGAACAACAGGTATTATTTTTTTCATAACTTATATTATATTTTAAAAATTTATAAATTATAATATAGACATGTCAGTAATTTTCGCAGATATCGATGGCACAATTTATGGCCACGGCGAATCAATTTCGCCCCAAACAAAAGAGAAAATTTTATCATTAAAAAATCTTAATGTTGATTTCGTCCTTAATACCGGTAATGCTAATTATCAAAAACACGTTAAGTTAGCAGAAGATTTAAATACTTCATACGCAATTTTTAGTTGCGGAGCAGGGATTTGAGATGTTAAAAATAAAAAATATCTTAAAACATTTCGAATGGATCCTAAAATTGGTCAACAAATAGTTGACATCGCAATTAAAAATAATTGCGGCCTTTATTATTTTGGCGAACACAAACAATACTTATTTAATACATCAGAAGTTTATGATGAATTTATTTTTAATCACACCGGAACAAAAAACTTTGAAAAAACAGGAACTGTTCCTGAAGATTTAATTAAAATTGAGATTTGTCACGATTCACTTTTTGAAATAAACTCATTAGGACAAGAAAATGCCAACATTAAAAAATGTTATGAGGCACTTGTAGCAGCAGGTTTGGATAAAAAAGTACATATTATGTATATGAATGGTACACATATGGAAATTGTTGCGAAAGGCATTTCAAAAGGTAGTGGAATTAAATGAATGTGCGAAAATGTTTATAACATTGATCCCGAACATGTTATGGCAATTGGCGATAGTCCAAATGATATTTCAATGTTTGAAAATGTTGGATATAGTTATGCAATGGACAACTCGCCTCGCAATGTTAAAAATGCTGTTAAGTATCATACTTGTGATGTTAGTCAAGAAGGCTTATATATGGCGATTATTGATTATCTTCATCGCCGAAAAATTGAAATTTAATATAAAAAATTGCCCTAAAGCGATTTTTTTCTTAAATTAGCTAGCAATTCAAGATGCTTATCTTGAGCGTTCATATTCATTATTGAAATTGATTCTGGGCCTGTGTGAATTGCCACAACGGGTGGAATATGATATAAATATTTTAGCTCGGCTTTTTCCGTTTTCAAAATATCTAAAAAGGCTTTTAAGTCAGAGCAGCGCGCTTCTAAAAATGCTAGTTTTAAATGTTGATTTTTGTTGGAACATTCAATTGCATCATTAATTAAATTTGAAACTGTTTTAACAAATTTATGACCTTTTCCGTATTTTAAAAGTTTACCGTCACGGAATTCGATAATCGGTACTATTCGAAAAATTTTTGCAAGCGTATTTGCAGCAGGCTTAAGGCGCCCGCCTTTAAGTAAAAAATCAGTAGTTTTAGGAATTAGTAATACAACTTGATCTTGTTTGAACTTTCCTAATTTACTAAATTCGTCTTCAAATTGTTCGTTGGTTGTAATTTTTTTGTCAAGAAATTCAAGAATATCGATTGTGATATATTCACAAATGTTTTCGCTAGGCACAACATAAACGTTATTAAAATCGTGTGATAAAACTTTTAAATTTGCATATTGCGAAGAAAGATGCATTGATATTGGATAAACCACAACTTTATCGAATTCGGCACTTAATTTTGTAAGTAATTTTGTTGCTTCGTTTAGGTTAGAAGCAGAGGTTTTAACAACAGATTCTTTGTTATAAATATCAAAAAAATCAAGAGCATTAAAATCCACGCCATCAGCGTAATCTTTGCCATCAATATTAATATATAGAGGGAGTAAATTTCATCCTAATTCTTCAGCTTCGCGTTTATTTAGATTTGCCGATGAATCAATAACTATTGCAATTTTCATAAACATATTTTACATTATAATTTATGTATGATAATAAAACTAAGTATTGATAATAATTTTAAAAACCACACTATTTATAAAATTAGTAATGTCAAAAATAAAGAAAATTTGCAAATTATTAAGGATAATAATTTCATCGGTTATGTCGAAGAAGGTAATTTAGTAACAGTTATTGATACAAACGACAGTGCTAATAAGGCTCGTTTTCAACTTATAAATGAACTGCCAAAAAGTATTAAAAATGCTTTTAATGAATTTTCTGTGAAAGAAAACGATTTTTATATCTACGCAAAAATTGCTAAAAAAGAGCAATTAAAAAATAGTAAGTTATATGGGCTTGAAGTTGAGTATAAAAATAATAAATATAGCATTTTAACAAACAGAGAAGATGTAATTGAAGGCAAAAAATATTGATTTGGTCTTGCTGGTGCTGTACTTTTTGATGGTAGCGTTTTGGAAAATACTAAAATTAATAATGTGCTTTCACAAGGAATGATTTTGGGTGAAAAATCAATTTATAATATAGATAGCAAAAGATTGTTGAGTGAGCGCAGCGATTTGGATAAATTGTCTAAAGGGATAAATGGATAACGAAGAATTATTACTTTCAAACTGAGAAAATTTTTGATTAAAACAAAAGAAAAACAAACTTGCAAATTTGGTTAGAAAAACAAACAATCAAGTTATGTTTTTAAGTGCACCACTTATTGATGAACGAGGCGCAATTGTTTGAAGTAATTTTGAAGGTTATAGTAAACTAAATTCGTTTACCTTATCTCAATTTATTCAAGAATTTAATGAAGAAATTGGACTTGAACGCAAAAAAGTTTTGGTGGTACAAAATCTTGACAAACCAAATATTATTTATGATGTTTTCAGCTCATATCTTGACGAATTTAATTCCACGATTTATGTTACAAAACGTAAACAAAGAACATGTGATGTTGTTGTTAAAGAAGTTATTAAACGTGTTAGTGTTGATTTAGCATTTTATTTTTACGAAGATAATACTGAAACATATTTACTAATTTACAATAATAAGGGCGAGTTATTAGATAAGGAAAAATTAACACAAATTATTGAAAAAGCAAGAATTCAAAATGTAGATTTACCAAACAAGAATTACAATAAAGCAATTAATATTGATCAGAATTTAGTGATTGAAGATTATGCAGAAAAACTAATTAAAGATTTCGCCGGTAGTTTTCTTTATGACGAACCATTAGTAAATGTTTTTGTTCATAACAACAAAACACAGTATGACACCATTTTTAAACTTTTTGCCCAAAAGATGAAGTGAAATATTAAGTTTTCTAAGTTGTCAAACCGAATTTTTTTCACTCGTTTCTTGAACTGAATTAGATTCAAACTTTTTCGTAACACTGACTTAATTTTAGATTTCAAAGCGGTTGGCGAATTGCCTGAGATTAAAATGTTTCACGATGCAAAATACAAAACAATTCAATCGAATAATTTGTGTGGTTCATTTTTAGACCATTATTTAGAAAGCGAAAAACGACTTGGTAATAGTGAAAATCTAAACATTATTCTTGATAATTATTCAAACAAATTTGTGGAAAAAATAATTAGTAAATACAATCAAAATAATCAACAAAATGAAGATGAATATTTCTTCAAAAAACAAGAACATAATATTTCGCTTTCGAGCAAATATCCTAACGATAATATTCCATTTTTATTTAAGTATATTCAATATGTTAATTACTTAAAAAATCAAAATATTAATTTCTTTTTAAAATGAAAGAGCCTATTTAAAATCTACGGCAACTATTTCGAAGCATTTCGCACATTTGATTTTGTAGATGTGGATTCTGATTCGTTTCGTCAGTCGCTAGAAAACAATCTTGATGCATCTCAATTTGAAGTTGAAGATATTACAAAAATAACTAATGGATTTAAAATCAAATTTGAGAACGATATGTTTGTTGTTGTTACTTTTGATGCTTTAAAAAAACATTACAAAATTTTCATAAATATCAACAAAAATCAACGAAAATTCAAGAAAATTACTAAAAAATTGTTTAACACAATTATTCGTTCAATTACGGAAACACAATAAAAAAGAAAGAGGGGCAAAAATGAACAAGGAACAAATTTCTCCAGTGCTTGATTCGTATATTAAATTTACTGAGAATAACGCGCTATTATATATTCCTTTATGTGTATTTATTGGTGTTCTTTTGATTGGTTTACTTTTAGGTGTTTGAAAAGGAATTTGATATTCTTTATATTTTCTTGGTATTGGTGTGCTATCGTTATTGCTATCAATCGCGATAGCGCCGCCAATAGCAAACGCATTAAAAGACAAGTTTGTAAGCGATCCTAATTATCAACAGATAGTCGATAATCATACGTCAATGTTTGCTGGAATTGTTGCGCTTGTAATTTGGTTTATTATATTTACTATTGCTGGAATCGTTTTTATTTTTATCAGGTTATTTTTCAAGAAAAAAGACAAAAGTCTTGGATACACTTTATTTTTTAGAATAGGTGGTGCAGTCGCAGGTGTTGCGGGCGCTTCGATTCCGGCAGTTCTTATTGCAAATACTGCCTCATTAATTAATTCGGGACAAAGCAAAAAGTTTGACGATTTTCTTGACAAAGTTCTTAATATATATTCATTTAATACGGGCAAAATGGGAAGCGCAGGAAAAGGTGTGCGTTCGCTTCCAACGCTGGCTAAAATCGGTAAAAACTTACTTGAAATAGAATCGATGGATTGATTTTATGATGCGATATTTAATGGTAAGCCAGGTGATTTAGAGGGTCAAAAACTTCAAGAACAACAAGTACTTGCCTACAAACCAAAACTCAACAATATTATTGAATTATCGCATGACTTAGTGCATGATGATAATAATCGTTATAACGTTATTGATGACTTTATTCGTATAATTGAAATTAAATTTAATGAGATGTTAGATGCCAGTGGCGGTTCAATGAATTTGGATAGTGCGCTTTATAAAAAGCTTTCTCTCGCCAATGCCTTAAAGCCAGGATATATTGACAATACAATTAAGAAAAATATTGATGAAAACAATATTAAAATGATGGCCTTGCCTGATAAGATCACTAAGCTCTTTGTTAATATTTTTATGGCTAGAATCACAGTTAATAAAGATCCAATTGAAGATAGATGACAACCAGAATTAAGTGACGAACAAAGACAAAAACTTGCTGAAGATATTTTAAAAAAACACTTAGATATTGTCTTACCATATCTTTTTAGCGAATAAAAAAAGAAGCGACTTGCTTCTTTTTCATTACTCATCATCGTTGTCTTCGCTACGTTGACTGAGTAATACTTCCTGAGTTCTTTGGTATTCTGCTTCCGCTTCTTCCTCAATACCTTTGCTATCAACAATTTCAAAGGCCTTTAAGGTTTCGTTACGTTTGAGACTAATAACTTTTACACCTTTAGCAAAACGACCAATTACTGGAATTTCATCACCACTGATTCGAATTGTCATTCCTTTATTGTTAAGCAGAATAATGTCTTCATCACCTTTGATGTAACGACAACCAATTAAATCACCGGCTTTGTCAGTGTTAAGGGTGTGTACCCCACGTGCACCACGTTTGGTTTTTCTATATTCGTCTGCAATAGTTTTTTTACCAAATCCTTTATCACCAAGTGAAAGAATAAAGTCACCTTCACCACTATGGCTAGCAGAAACAACATAAGCATCCTCTCTAAGACGCATACCAATAACACCAATTGCGGTTCTTCCGCTTTGACGAATGTCACCACAAGCAAAACGTGCTAGGCTACCATCGTTTGATGCGATTACAATATCTTTGTTTTCATCAACGATCATTGCCCGAATTACTTCATCTTCTTCTTTAAGACCTAAAGCAATTTTTCCGTTAGCATTAATTCTTCTATATTCAGAAATTGGTGTCTTTTTAATCATTCCTTGTTTTGTAACAGTTACAAGATAATTGTGATCATCATAGTCATTATTAGCGATAATTGAGATTACTCGTTCTTCAGCCATTAAATCAATAATGTTAACAAATGGTAGACCTTTTGAATTTTTACCTTGTTCCGGAATTTGAAGAGCACGAATCCGATAAATTCGACCAAGCGAAGTGAAAATTAATAAGTCGATGTGCGTTGTAGTAATAATTAATTGTTCAACATCATCATCTTGATAAGTTTGCATTCCTTTAGCACCAACACCACCACGTCTTTGTGCGCGGTATTGCATTAAATCTGTTCTTTTTACATAACCTTTTGAGCTAAGTGAAATAACAATTTCGCGTTCAGGAATTAAATCTTCATCTGAGATTTGAACTGATGCCGATTCGTTGACAATGGTACGACGTTTATCAGCGTATTTTTCTTTAATTGCTGCTAATTCATCAACAAT
Organism: Mycoplasmopsis equigenitalium; assembly: GCF_024498255.1. Lineage (NCBI taxonomy): Bacteria > Bacillati > Mycoplasmatota > Mycoplasmoidales > Metamycoplasmataceae > Mycoplasmopsis > Mycoplasmopsis equigenitalium. Next base: position 758,149 of record NZ_CP101808.1, on the reverse strand, counting down.
TAAATCGGTAAGTAATTCGCGACTTGCAAGAATTGCTTTGATCTTACTAATTTCAGCTTCAAGCATTGCAATTTCTTCATTCATACGGTCGATTGCAAGTCCAGTCAAACGACCTAGACGCATATCAACAATTGATTTGGCTTGAATTTCAACAAGTTCAAAGCGTTTCATTAAACGCTCAATTGCGTCTTGGTCGTTAGCCGATCTTTTAATAATTTGAACAACTTCGTCAATGTTATCAACGGCAATTTTTAAACCTTCTAAGATTAATAATCTTGCTTCATTTTTTTCAAGGTCAAATTTTAAACGTCTTGTTACAACATCGTATTGGTGTTCAAGATAATACTCAAGTGTTTCTTTTAGATTAAGTAATTTAGGCTCACCTTTAACTAGCGCAACAATGTTTGCGTTGTAATTAGTTTGAAGCGGAGTTTGACGATAAAGTTGGTTAAGCACAATGTTAGGTTCGGTGTTTTTCTTAATTAAAATTACGATTCGAATTCCGTCTTTATTTGATTCATCACGAAGATCGGTAATACCTTCGATTGCTTTATTTTTAACTAATTCAGCAATCTTTTCAATGATTGTTGTTTTCTTAATTTCGTAAGGAATTTCGGTAATAATAATTTTTGACTTACCACTTGCTAGTGTTTCAATTTTAGCTTTGCTACGCACCGGAATTGTGCCACGACCAGTCATATAGGTCTCAAAAATACCACGTTTACCAAGAATTTCTGCTCCGGTTGGGAAGTCGGGTCCTTTAACAAATTGCATTAATTCTTCAATGGTAATTTCTGGATTTCTGGCAAGCGCAATTGTGGCATCAATTGTTTCGCCAAGGTTGTGAGGAGGAATTGAGGTTGCCATCCCAACCGCAATTCCGGTTGCGCCAGAAACTAAAATATTTGGGAAACGCGAAGGTAGAACAACAGGTTCTAATTCGCTGGCATCATAGTTATCAACAAAATCAACTGTATTTTTCTTGATTCCATCAAGCATTTCAGCAGCAATTTTTGACATTCTTGCTTCAGTATAACGCATCGCAGCAGCGGGGTCGCCATCAATGCTACCAAAGTTTCCGTGACCATCAATTAATGGATAACGAAGAGAAAAATCCTGAGCCAAACGCACCATTGCTTCATACACAGAGCTATCACCGTGTGGGTGGTATTTCCCTAAAACATCACCAACAATTCTCGCTGATTTTTTGTGCGCACTTGAGTAAGTAATTCCCAGTTCATTCATCCCGTGTAAAATTCTTCGGTGAACAGGTTTTAAACCATCGCGAACATCAGGTAGTGCCCGTGAAACAATAACGCTCATTGCATAATCAAGGAACGAATTTTTCATTTCTTCACGAATTTCGCGAGGGTAAAGACCTTGGGTAGGTTCTTCAATAATTGCTGATTCTACCTGATATCCCGCAGCATTTTGGGGAAGATTTTCTTCCTCTTCATCTTCTAATTCTTCTTTTGGTTTATCATCACTAAAGACTGTTTTGATTTCCTCATCATCATATTCTTCAGTTTCGTTATCATTTACTTTTTTTTCTTCTTCATCATCTAAAAATAACATATTAACTCCTATTTAACTGATAACTTTCTTTTATATAAATAATTAATAATAAATTATTACTATATATTATATATATTTATATAAAAAATATTGCTATCCAAGCGCAATATTTTCTTCAATATATTCGTAATAGTTTTCTTTTGAACTTCGATCTTTTCAAACAAGGATTGTACTTGAAATTCCGAACTGACCAATAAACATAATTAAGATTAACATTAATTTCGAAGGCAGATTAAGCATTGCGGTGATTCCGGTACTTAAACCTGTTGTTCCAAAGGCGGAAGCTGTTTCAAATAAAAGGTGTGCCGAACTATATGTATCAGGTAATTTGCCATTGTAAATATCAAGCGACGAATGAAGAACAAGTGTGCCAATAATAATTAAAAATAAACTAATCATAAAAATGTTTGAAGCCATTTGAACCCGGTCATTAACAATTTTCCGTTTGAACATTCTGGTTGATTTGTAACCAAGCATTTTTGAAAATAATGAGATAAAAACTACAGCAAAGGTAGTAGTTCTAATTCCACCACCCGTCGAAGCGGGAGCAGCTCCGATAAACATTAAGATACTAAAAATAATTAGTGTAGCAGGCGAAAAGTTATTCATATCTGTAACCGCAAAACCGGCACTTCTTGTAGAAAATGTTGAGAAAAACATCACCCAAGTTTTACTTCATTTATCACCCAAAGCTTCATCTTTTCAATATTTAGTGTTACCACCCATTTCGATAGTAATCACAATTAAAAAACCAATTAATGAAACAATAAAGTAGGTGGTAACACTAACTTTTGAAATTAGCGATCATTTGTAATGTACTCCTTTATTTTTTTTGTTAAAACGGAATTTAACAAACATAATAAAATCGTAGATTACAGGGTAACCTATGCCACCAATTAAAAAAAGAACTAGAAAGATAACATGAAGCCCAAAGTTGTAGTAATAAGGTGCTATCGAGTGTTTACCCATAATATCAAAACCAGCATTATTAAGGGCACTAATGGCGTGAAAAAAACCAAAACGACAGGCGAGCGAAGCATTATGGTAGGGGCTTTCTGGTAAAGCGCTAGTATCCAGGCTTGCAAGCGGTTTGTTTGGCACAAAGTAAAAATATAAAGTTAAAGAAATTCCGCCAATAATTAATGTTCCAATAATAAAGTTAATACTACTAATAACCAAATCACTAGTTTGACGAGTAGTGTCGCCCCGTTCAGCGTTTAATAATTCACGTTGTGAAAAATCATATGTTTTGATTTTGAAAAGATAATTAATAATAAAGATTTTTAAAGCAAAGAATCCAATTCCACCAATAAAGATTAAAGTTGCGATAATTGCTTGACCAAACATATTTCAAGCATTTCGTGTTGTGACCGTAATTAATCCGGTATCACTAAAAGCACTAGCACTTGTAAATAGCGCATCGCCATAGTTTATTGTTTCGTTCCCACTGTGTGCCCAAGGAAAAAATAGAATTAACGATGCAATCAAGACAATTAAAAAATACACAAAGAAAATGTATTTAATCTTTTTTTTGTTTGAACGCTTGTTTTGAAAACGTGATGATAATAATTGGAATTTATTATTTTTCATAATTCTATATTTTATACTATTATTAGTATATATCTTATTTTATGCCCAGGGCATGCAAAGGAGATAAAAGATAAATATGAAGATGAAAAGAGATATTTGTGTCATAGGCGCGGGTCGTTATGGACAAGCTATTATAGAACAATTAAACAAGTTAAATCACTCAGTTTTTGTACTTGATAAAGACGAAAAAGCATTACAGGCTGTTAGTGATTTATCAAGCAATGTTTATATTGTTGACGCTGCTGATATGAAGGCTCTAAATGCGATTGATATTAAAGAAGTATCAACCGTTATTGTTGCTTCGCCTGATAACATTGAGATTGTAGCGGCACTATTAGAATTAAAAGTTAAAAACATTATAGTACGTGCCACTTCAAGAAGACATGCTCGTGTTCTTAAACAAATTGGTGTACATATGATTGTGCATCCAGAATATGAAGCCGGAGTTCGTACCGCATTAATTGCCACCAACCCTAACTTTATTCACTATTCAAAAAATTTAAACGAAGTTGGGAACAACTTTGTGATGGGAACAACATACGTTTATAACAAAGACTTTGAAAATAAAGAATTGAAAGATTTAAATTTATACCAACAAGGAATTAATGTTGTGCTTGTTTCACGTGATGGGAAAAGTATTTTACCAATTGGTACAACCAAACTTTTAAGAAACGATAGTATTACATTTGTTGGTTCAATTGCCGATGCCACAAAATTTATGGCTGTAATTAATTTAGAAAACGAAAAGAAATTGGAAGATTAATGAAAACAATTAATAATAATGATATTACATCGAAGTTAGTTAATAAAACTGTTACGGTGTTTGGATGGGTACAAAATAAACGTCGTTTTGGTAAAAAAACTTTTATTGATTTGCGCGATCGAAGTGGAATCGTGCAAATTGTTTTTGATAATTTAGATTTACACATTAGCAAAGAATCAGTGTTAAAAGCAGCAGGTAAAGTTGTCAAAAGACTAGAACCTAATAAAGAAATTAATTCGGGTGAGATCGAGATTTTAGTTAGTGATTACGAGATTATGTCTACATCGAACGAATTGCCTTTTACAATTCGTGACGATAATAATGTTAATGAAGATTTGCGGATTAAATATCGTTATCTTGACTTACGTCGTAACGTAATGCAAAAGAACATTATTTTAAGATCGAAAGTAATTTCAGCTATGAGAAATTATTTGGATGCTCAAGATTTCTTAGAAATAGAAACGCCAATTTTAGGAAAATCAACACCCGAAGGAGCGCGCGATTATCTTGTGGCTACAAGACACGCAGGCAAGTTTTTTGCCTTGCCTCAATCACCACAACTTTTTAAACAATTGTTAATGGCTTCAGGTTTTGAAAGATATTACCAAGTTGCAAAAGTATTTCGTGACGAAGATTCACGAAAAGATCGTCAACCAGAATTTACTCAGTTTGATATTGAAGTTTCATTTATGACTAAAGCACATTTTCAAGAACACATTGAAAAAATGATGCAGAAAGCATTTGCTGTTATTGGACAAAAGATTAAAATTCCGTTCGCTAGAATGAGCTTTGATACAGCGATTGATTTATATGGTTGTGATAAACCTGATGTTCGCTATGATTGTAAAATTTCAACTATTAATGAATGAGATCGCAACTCAAATTTCGAAATTATTTCGAAACAAGAATCGATTAGAATGATTCACATCCCTGATGTAATTTCAAATAATGATTTTAAAATTTTAGAGGAAATTGCTAAGAAAAATGGCGCTAATATTCTTTGATATATTACCCACGAAAATAACAAAATTTTAAAAAGCAATTTTGCAGCAAAAGACCAACAAAACTCAACAAAAATCGTTGAAAAATCGAAGAAAATGTTTGGCAAAAAAGGAACGATTTTCATTGTAGCTAATACCTATAATATCGCTTCAAATTCATTGGGCGCAGTACGGGTAAAAGCAAACGAATTATTTAATTATGCTAAAGATGCTTACGAGTTTCTTTGAATTGAAGATTGACCTATGTTCGAGTATGATGAAGAATCAAAACGCTATGTTGCAATGCATCATCCATTTACTAATTTTGAAGGCGATATTGATAATGTTGATATTACAAAAATGAAATCACAAGCATATGATTTAGTTCTTAATGGATATGAAATTGCGGGAGGTAGTGTAAGAATTCATAAAAAAGAGATTCAGCAAAAAATGTTCGATTTAATTAAATTATCAAAAGAAGAAATAAAAAATAAATTTGGATTTTTTATTGAGGCATTTAATTATGGATTACCACCACATTTAGGAATGGCGTTTGGGGTCGATCGTTTAATTATGATTATGACAAACTCGAATTCAATTCGCGATGTTATCGCTTTCCCTAAAAATGCTAACGGTTTTGATTTACTTACAGAGTCGCCTTCTAATGTTTTATCAACGCAATTAGACGAAGTTCATTTACAATTAAAAGAGGAAAAAAAGAAAAAGGAGAATTAAGATGGAAAAGAAAAAACCAGGTGTTGTTAGAAAATCATTTTCTGACGCAAGAAAGGCCTTAAGTAAAGGTAATATGATCATGTTGGCTATTGGTTTAATTATTGGTGCCGCATTTGGTGCAGTAGTTAAATCATTAGCAGATGACGTGATTATGGCAGCAATCGTTAAATTTGTTGGAGTTAACGAAAAACTTGCAGAATGACAAGTTAATGGAATTTACGTTGGCAAATTTTTAGCAGCATTACTTTACTTTGTGATTGTATTTGTGTTCTTATTTATTTTCTTAGGCTCATACTTCTTAATCAGAAACTTGGTTATTGCAGCAAGAGAAAAAAGAAAACCAAAAGAAGAACCAGCAGCGCCAGCACCAACAACAGAAGAACTTATTCTTGAAGAACTTAAAAAATTGAATAGTAAAAAATAAGTTTTTTAGACAACGCTTTGGCGTTGTTTTTTATTCAAAATAAATAAAACAAATATGTTTAATTTATTAATTTCTATATATCTTGACAAACTAAAAAAATAATTGTTTTCACCACCTTTTATTGTCTTTTTTAATATAAATTTTTGATTTTATTATAATGTGGGTGTATTTATTTGTCAAAGGTAAATGCGTTATATATGAAAAAGAAAAAAAGGAAATTAAAATGAACAAAAAACTTATTTTAACAGGGGCAGCCCTTGTTTCTTCAGCGGCGTTACCAGTAGCCGCTATTTCTTGTGGAACACAAGATAGTAGTGATGCAGTAGCACTTAAAATGAATGGTTATTCAGACGCAATGAACAAAGTAGCCGCAGGCGATATCACCTTAGCCGGTGTTTGGGGCGATGCTAGATATATGGCGGGTGAAAATGCCAAAGATTTAATTGCAATTGGTGCCACCAGAACCATTGCTAACGATGGTGTGCAAGCACGTAGTAATCTCAAAAAAGGTGATTTGGAAGCAATTCAAGAAATTTTAATTGAAGCAATTAAAAATTCTAAGGAAAAAGATGCTAATGGAGCATACAAATATCCAGACCTAACTTATACGGATAAAGATGGCAAAGCGCAACCTATTTTTAAAATTTATTCACACGATGCATATTCAAAAGTAGGGGAAAATTCAAAAATTTTCTATTCTTCAAAAGGCGAAAACAAACCAGCTTTTAGTGTTAAACCTGAAGAAGGCAATGAATATTTTGAAAAAGCGGGAACAAAATATCAAATGAAAGCAGGGGCAGCAGAATTTAAAATTCAATTTATTCCTTCGAATGATCCTGCTTTAGTGCAACAAGCAACCGCTAATTTACAAAAATATTTAAATGGTATTGGTTTTACAAATATTAAAGTAACTGTTTCTGCCGATTACAATGCAGCGGCAAACGCTTTAAAAAATAAATCAATTGATGTTGCTTTCTTACCAGTTAATGCATGAGCAAAGGAAGCGGGAGATGCATCATTTATTCTTGTAGCGGGTCGAGGTGTTCAAATTATTGATCCATATAAGGCGGTTGATAATACTGCCGAAGCACAATTCGAAGATGAGCAAATTTTAATTGATGCGCACAACAACTATTTAGAGTTTAACAAAGCAGCAGGTAAAGGTGCGTTGTATATTAACGACGATCCAAGTAAAAACCCAGCAGCAGTTGCAACTGGTTACCCAGAAGATCTTAAAAAACATGTTGATAAATTAGCGAACGAAGCAAGTATGCCAACTACAGGATTTTACCGCTCATATATTATTGCTCGTAAAGATTCTGAAATCGCTAAACTTGTTTTAAAAGCATTGAAAGAACAAGGTACAAACTGAAAATTACCATGAGCAGATGTAAAACATTTGGTTAAATATGGATATACATCAACTACATCATCAGCATCATATAACTATGTTGAAGAATGAATGCAAAGACACTTCGAAGGGTTTGCAAATTTAGCTTCATTAATCAAATAGCGAAAAATAAGTTAAAGGTTTTTATGGAACAAAAAAATATAAAAACCGAAACTAAGCAAGATTGACAGATAGATTGACAAAATATTAGCAAAACTTATCCTAATGGAAAGAAAGCGCTGGTGAATGTCAATCTTTCTATTAAACAAGGAGAATTTGTCGCAATTATCGGTTTAAGTGGAGCAGGTAAAACCACGCTTATTAAAACCGTTAATAAGATTAACGACATAACGGAAGGAAAACTATTTGTTGGACCTTATGATGTTAATTCTCTGAAAGGAAAATTTTTGCGTAAGTTTCGGAGTAAGGTTGGGATTGTTTTTCAACGTTATAACTTGATTGAAAACATTTCGGTTTTACAAAATGTTTTAACCGCAAGGCTACCGCAGATGAATAAATTTAGAGCCTTTTTTGGTTTGTATTCAAAAGAAGATACTGATTTTGCTTATCAATGTTTAGCCCGAGTTAATATCTTAGAAAATGCATATGATTTAGCTCGCGATTTAAGCGGGGGACAAATGCAGCGCGTAGCGCTAGCTAGAACCCTAGCACAAAGACCAAATATTATTTTAGCTGACGAGCCCGTAGGGGCGCTCGATCCAATTATGGCTAAAAGTGTGATGGATGGTTTTTTACTAGTTAATAAATTAGATAAAATCACTGTTTTAGCTAATTTGCACCATGTCGATTTAGCATTACAATATGCAGACCGAATTATTGGCGTTCGCGAAGGTCGTATTGTTTTTGATGGCTCTAGTCAAGAAGTTAATTATGATGTTTTAAAAACGATATATGGTGATGAATTACAAGAATTTGACAAAGAACAATTTACAGAAACTTTTAGAAAAAGACATTTAGTACAAACAGAAGTTTTGGAAAAAATCGAAAGATTTAAAGAAAATGAAAAATCATAAAAATCAACAAAAAATCAACAAATTTAAAGAATTTTCTAAAAATTTTGTAAATCATTTTCGTGTTAAATTTACTGATATTGATGGTCAGAAAGTTGTCAAAAAATTTCCTTGATGAACACTTGTTGGATGGATTGTTGGAATTATCATTTTTACAGTTATGATGTATGAGGTCAGACCTGATTTTGGTAACTTTAAAATTTTCTGAGAATACATTGGCAAGTTTTTTGAGACTAATAAAGATGCAAACATTGCTTCTGCAAAAATTACACCAAACGAAACATTTATTAAGTCTTTGAGTTTACTTTGAAAGACTGTTACTTATTCAATTTTAGGAACTATTTTTGGCATTATAGCCTCAATTCCGATCGCATTACTTAGTTCAAAAAATTTTATTCGTAGTCCGTGAATTTATACACCTATGCGAATGATTATGTCGGTCATAAGAACGGTACCACCTCTTGTTTATGCTTTTATCTTTTTCTTTGTTTTTAGCAGTGATTTAGCAGCAACCATCTCCGTAGCCTTCTTTGTTGCTTCACTAATGGCAAAATGGTTATACGAAGATATGGACACGTATGATATGAACGCATATTACGGAATGCTTGCAATTGGTAATACAAAATTCAATGCTTTTAAAAAATCAATTTTACCTTACCTTTCAAAGCGAATTAGTTCATACGGGTTTTACTCATTTGAAATGGTTGTTCGTTTTGCTGCAATCCTTAGTGCTGTAGGAATTACCACAATCGGACAATTATTGAGTGATAATTATGCGACTCCTGACAATTATTCGCATCTTTCGATTGTGCTTTGAGTATTAATTACATTTATGATTGTTATCGAGTTTTTGAACTACCTTCTTAAAAAATATGTTTTAGAACCAAAACCAAAAAGTTCGCAAATCGATAAGTCAAAAACATATAATGAACAGCTCAAACAACTTAAGAAACAAAAACCAAAAAGAATTTATTTAATTATTACTGTTTGGGTATGCGTCGCTATTTTGATAATTGTTTCATTGTTTCAAATTGATTATTCAATAGCTAATCCAATTAAATTAAAAATGTTTAAAAAAGGTTTACAACGTTTATTTCAACCTGATTGATCTTTGTATGCGGAGTGAGATAATGGTGTAAATCCAATTAATTTAGGTCTAACGGCACTTTCAATTTCGGTGTTATCAGCTTTTCTTGGAACAATCATTGCTGTTATTTTTGGAATTTTAGCATCTAAAAAAATTACCGGGTTCTTTATTTCTAAAGTTTTCAAATTAATTATTATTGTTTTAAGAGCAATCCCTCCATTTACCTTTGCACTTTTATTCTTAAATATTCAGTTGAATTCAATCGAGTGAGCCGGAATGTTGGCTCTCGTGTTCCACTCGGTGGGTATGCTTGGCAAGCTCGTTAACGAATCAGTTGACAAAATAGATGATAAAGTTTTTGAATCGCTTGATGCTGTAGGCTGCAATTGATATGACAAAATTCGCTATGGTGTTATCAAGCAAATTATGCCGCAGACATTATCAAATTTCTTGTACAGGATAGAAATCAACTTTAAAACAACTGTAGCAATAGGTGTGGTAGGAGCTTCGGCATTTGGTTTTCAGGTTGTAACATATTCAAGTGACATTAATTATTGAGAACAGTTGTCTTCATATTTATTCTTTACAATGATTTTACTTTTAGTTCTTGAACAGATATCAAACATTTTACGTAAAAAAATAATGACCGGATATTTCTTGAAACAAGACGCGTTTGCTAAACAGATTACTAATATGCGTAAAAAATCGCGCGCATTAGCAATTGCAATTACGAATAAAGCTAGATATAAAACCGGTTACAAAAACGTTGAATATGCAATTGCCAAATGAAATGAAATTGATATTAAATTTGCAAATAAAGAAATTTATAAAAACTCACTTAATTCAATTAATAAAAAACTTACATCATTATTCTGAGGTGCCTTTAAAGATAGTCTAAGATATACAAGTAAAAAGCAATGTTGAAGACTTTTCACAAGATTAAAAAATGCATTAAAAGTTTCATTTAATAAGGTCGATGAATATTTTGATAGTTATAATAACAAGGTATTAAATTATGAAACAACAATTTAAAAAATTTTGAAGTTATATTTTAAAAAACGAATATATTACGCTTTGTACTCATATCGAACCTGATGGAGATACACTAGGCTCGGCAGTAGCTCTAGCGGAAGTTATTAAGTTAAATGCGAAGAATGTTAAGCAAGTTAAGATTTCAGGAGGTGTTTTTCCTAGAAACCTTAACTTTCTGATAAATCAACAAATTTCAACAGTTTCTACTGATTTTTTCGAAAAATCGTTAAAAATTGTTATTGATACTTCAACTGTTTCAAGAATATATGATGACCGTGTTGTGCCGGAACAATCACTGAAAATAGATCATCATCCCCTCGAGAATAATTGATTATTTGAAATTGGTGGAGACAAATGGCCGGCGACTGGACAGTTGCTTACTCAGGTGATAAAAGAATTAAAATTAAAAGTTAATTACTTAGCTCTTGAAGGACTTGCGGTTGCAATTATTACTGATACCGAAAATTTTAAAGAGCGCAATATTACTAGTGAAACATTTGAAGCAATGGCGTTTTTATTAGAAAACGGACTTGACTATTTAAATTTGGTTAAGAAAATGAGCCTACTACCAAATGAGAATAAGCAAATATTTAAATATTTAAAAGATGTAAAAAGAGAACAAAATATTACTTATGTGGTGGCGGACGAGCCAGTACACAATGACATTGTTCGTCCATTAGTTGCTAAACTTGCCGAGCTATCTGATACTGAGGTGTGTGTCGCTTTTTTAAAAAAAGACGACGGAAATTATCGAGCAGAAATTAGATCAAAAACAAATTTTGATGTCTCTAAAATAGCAACACATTTTGGCGGCGGGGGTCATCTTAATTCGTCAGGTTTTATTGTTAAAAACCGAAGCGATATAAAGCAAGTTTTAGATTATATTAAAGAAAAAAACAGCCAACTGTAAGGGCTGTTTTTTAATAGTTATTATTAATTCGATCTCAATTAATTTTATTTTTAGCAAGATATGATTGTTCAATATCGCTTTGGCTTAGACCAATAATTTGTGCCAGACCAATAATTAATTCTAAAGCATAGGTAACGTTTCGGGTGCTATCATCATCAAACAATTTATTAACTGCTTTTACAATTTCGATAAATTGATCGTTAGGATCGCCGTTAATAATTTGTGGCTCGATTGTAGGATTTACATTTTTTAATACAGCTCAGCTAATAATAAAATGTAAAACATCCGCTAATTCTTCTTTGATTTTATTGATATTGTTTTTTCTATGTTGCTTTCAGTATTTGAAAGTTTCAAGTTCGTTCATAAATTCACAAATTTCTATGAGTAGTGAAATTTTACTTAATTTATGTCTTTGTTCTGTGGTCAGCGAGGCGTACACAGCTTTTGATTTTTGAATGATCGAGTTATCAAGCTCACGTTGTTTGATAAATATTTTTTCTAAGTTCATGTGTTTATTATAAACTCTTTTATAGTGAAGTGTTAAAATAAGGATATGAAAAAAATTAGAACAAGATACGCACCTAGTCCAACTGGTTATTTACACATTGGAGGAGCTCGAACAGCCCTTTTTTCTTACCTTTTTGCTAAACATTTTAAAGGCACATTTGTTATTAGAACCGAAGATACAGATCAAAAACGTGATGTTAAAGACGGAGAAAAGTCACAACTAGAAAATCTTGCTTGACTTGGTATTATAGCTGATGAAGATCCGCTTCACCCAAATCCAAAATATGGTAAATATCGTCAATCAGAAAAACTTGATCGTTATAACGAAGTAATAGACGAAATGTTGAAAAAGGATTTGGTTTACAAGGCTTATGATAATTCTGAAGAACTAGAAGCGCAAAAGCAAGAACAGCTCGCTCAAGGGATTACATCATTTCGCTATGACTCGAAATGATTAAAAATTTCAGATGCCGAAAAAGCAAAGCGTGAAAAAGCGGGTGATTACTCAATAAGATTTCGCGTTCCACAACATAAAATTTACAAATGAAATGATTTAGTACGTGGTGAAATTGAATTTAATTCTGATGAGATTAGTGATTTTGTAATTAAAAAAAGCGACGGGTTTCCAACCTATAATTTCGCTGTTGTTGTCGATGATCATGATATGCAAATTACTCATATTTTAAGAGGTGAAGAGCATATCGCTAACACGCCAAAACAACTTGCAATTTATGATGTATTAAAATGAGATGTTCCTGAGTTTGGACATTTAACTATTATTACTAATATGGAAGGTAAAAAACTTTCGAAGCGTGACTTAAGTCTTAAACAATTTATTGAAGACTACAAAAATGAAGGTTATGTTCCTGAGGCTGTATTTAATTTTCTTGCATTATTAGGTTGGACTGATGCTGAATCAAAGGAAATTATGTCACATAAAGAATTGATTGAACGCTTCGATTATAAACGTTTATCAAAAAGTCCAAGTAAGTTTGACATTACAAAAATGCAATGATTTTCTAAACAATATTTAAAACAAATTGATGATCAGATTTTAGCAAAATCACTTGTTTCAAAACAAAATAAAGAATGAAAATTATTATTTATAGAAACATATAAAGATAGTGTATTTTCCGTAAAAGAATTACAAGAAAAACTAAGCATTTATGACGACCATAAAATAGCCAAATTTGACATCGAAAATTTTGATGATTTAGTAATCAAAGAATTCAAAAAATCAATAGAAAATCAACATTTTACTGTTGAAAACATAAAAAAAGCGATTTCAGATACACAGGCTAAAACCGGAATTAAAGGCAAGAATTTATTTATGCCAATTCGTTTAGCAACAACTAACCAACAACACGGTCCAGAACTAGCAAAAGCAATCTATTTATTTGGAGAAAAAACGATTAAAGAAAGACTAAAACTATGAAAATAAATTTTAATAGTGTTAGTGAGATTAACGGTGAAAAAAACGTAATTGATTTTACTTCATTTGTTGAAATTGATAAACATGAGGATTTTGATGTTTTTGAATTCCTAGAACCAAGTAATAAAGTTATGAATCGTATTGAAGTTAAAGATGATGCTGTTAACATTATTGCGGGTACAAGTTTTCTTGAACTTGAATTGGGAAAGAAAATAGAAAACACATATCAAACAGAACACGGTGCGATCGATTTAATTATTCATGCAACCAAAATAAAAAATAATAAAAATGACATTTCTTTTGAATACGAAATGCTCGATCATAATGAAAATAAAGTAGCAAATTTTGTTATTACGCTTAAAATATTTGAATAAAAAACCACATCATTTTGGTGTGGTTTTTATCTTTGACTTAAATATGGTCAAATCGATTTTAAATATAAAACTCCTGAATAAATACTAAAGAAAACAGAAAGAATAATAAAGATATTTAGTGAGTGATTTACAATTACATCAAGTCAGTATTGAAAGGTTTGATTTTCGTGTTTGATTAAATGAGCATCAACGCTAAAACCTGTGTAAAATCCCATCACAACAATAATTCCGAATGATAAAAATAATGTTTTAAGTTTTCCTCAAATTGATGCAGAAAGCTCAATATTATATTTTGCCATCACAACTCTTGCGCCATCAACAATTAAATCGCGAAGAATGTGAATTAATAAAATTCAAACAGGCACCATTCTAAAACCAACTAAAAATAATAATGCAGTTGTTGTAATAATTTTGTCAGCAAGAGGGTCTCACAACTTACCAAATTCAGTGATCGTTTTATTTTTTCTTGCATAGTGTCCATCAAGATAATCTGTAAACATTGCAACCATAAAAATAAGAAGCGAAACACCTAGGAATATACGACCATAAATTTCATAACCCATATTGTTAATTGAAATACTTACTTTGTACATAGTAAGACAAACAATAAAAGGAATTACTAAAATTAAGCGACTAATTGTTAATTTATTGGGTAGGTTATAATTTTTCATTTTTTTCCTTTTGATAAAGCTTTTCAATTCTATTTTTTGCTCATAAACGACGGTTTTCAAAATCTTCAAGAGAATTCTTTAAATTTTCTTCAAGCCCCGCAAAAAAATCAAGTGTATCAGTTAGTTTTTTGCGTCAAAGATTGCTTTTTGTATCTTTTAAAAGTAAAGTTTGGTTATAAAGATCGTCATATTCGCCACTGTTTTTGAAAATCGTTTGATATGTATCGCTTTCAATAAGTTCGCTAAGGAATTTACGAGCCGCGCCTGTAATTTCACCCATTTTGTAAGTGCCTATTGAAACTTCAAAGTTTTCTAATTTGTTGTCATTCTCACGAATTAAAGCATTAATATCAAGAATTGCTTGTTCAAAACCTTTTTGTGCCAGCCCCTCAATAAGAGCTTTTTGCTTTTTAATTTTACGTTTTCCCAAAACACTTTTTATTACCGAATAAAGAATAAAAAGCACAAGCAAAGTACCAGCGATTGAGAGTAAGACAACTGTACCTGTAGTACCTCCAACACCACCGGCAGCTAGATGTTTAGTTGCGTTTTGTGTAACCATATTTTCCTTTCTTATTTATATCATTTTGTTTTCTCGAAGAAATTCAAGTGGCCCAAAATCTTCGGGTGCAGCAACAATAAATTTTGCGACTTTGTTGTTTAAATTATCTTGATAATTTTTTCCTAAGACACTAACACCTATTCCGGCATCGCGAATCATCTTATAATCGTTAGTTCCATCACCAAAAGCCATTACGTTTTCCATTGTATAATCCAATTTTTTTGCCAGCACACTAAGTGCTGTTGATTTATCAACATTTTCTTTAGCAAGGAATGTTCCTCGTGATCAAGTTGCTGTAATTGCAAGTGGTAGTCCACTTTCATCAAGGGCAGCTTTAATTTTTTCATATGTTCCCTCTTCACTATGTGAAAGAGCGATTTTTGAGATTTGATTTTTATCTATATTATTGTAGTCTAAAAGTTTAATTTTATCCATATATTTAGAAAGGAATCAGTTGTTTTCGTAATCACCATGAGTAATATGAATGTTTTGTGAATCGGTGACATAAATTGATTTAACTAGCGGTTTTGTTAGTTCAATAATCTCTTTTACATCGTTAATATGAATGAAATCATTATAAATTTCTTTTTTCTTATTTAGATCATAGATAAAAGCACCATTAGCACCAATGAAATAATCAGCACTCAAATCATCTAAGACATTAGAGATTGTTACGTATTCACGTCCGGTTGCAATTGCAACGATATAATTTTTTTTACGCAAATCAACCAACATTTTTTTTATTTTTTTGTGAATCTCGTGCTGCCCGTACGGCAAAATCGTGCCATCGACATCGAAGGCAACGATTTTAATTTTTTCAAACATTTTATTCATTTGTTCTAAGCTCTCTTTCTTCTTTTTCTAAATAATACATAAAGTGGAATTACCACAAGACTAAGGAATAAAGCAAGAACAACAAGCGAAATAATTAAACAAGCTTTATTAAGTTGACGAAGGTTTGCTTTTTCATGGTATTGCGCAATGTTTGATGGCGAATAGTTTTCAACAGTTTTAATCTTTTTGTAGTTGTAAATGTATCTTGTAATCGATAAAATATCAAAAACACCAAGTGAAACCGCAACCATAATAACAAAGAAAGTAACATTACCGAATCCTGATTCGAGAATTGCAGGTCAGTTTATATCCATCATAAACTTGCCATCCTTACTATCGATTGTCCATGAACCTTTATTGAGTCAAAGGATAATGGCAATAAAAATTAGGGTATAAAAATTAATTCACGATGTTAGTCAAATATTAACTAAATTTGATCTGGCAGCGCTGATGTATGAATTACCAACAAAGCTAGGTGTAACACTTGTATCAACATTTTCAAGTCGATAATCATTGATTTGAGTCTTGATTGATGAAACATTGATACCGTGTTTGATAAGGAAAAAACCACAACCTAGTAACATGAGCGATAAGGTAATATATCAGCCTACCGATGTGCTTTTAATTCGTGGTGCTAAATTTCCTGTTGCTTGAAGTGACAACAAAATAATTGTGATGGCAATGACTATTGTATGGAACCCCATTTTAATGTAGCTAATAGTGAGTTCTGACTTGTGTAATTTGTAAAGTCGAACAGGCATTTTATTTTCTTGGGCGCGTTTTTCGTCCTTTTCAGAAATTTCAGGAACAAACTCTTCTTTACGGGTTCTGTTGTCGTTGTTAACAATAATTATGGCGTCGGTATCTTCTTTAAAATTCTTTGGTTTGTATTCATTCATATTGACTTAATTATATTGTAATTTAGCGAATATAACAAATAATGTGACTATAATATGGATATGAAATTAATTGTTGGACTAGGAAATGAAACCGAAAAATATGCAAATACAAGACACAATTATGGCTTTATTGTGCTTGATGCTTTTGCACAAAAATACGGCTTAGAATTTAATAAAGAAAAGTTTAATGGCGTCTTTACAAAACTCAATGATTTTATCATTGCAAAACCTAAAACCTTTATGAATTTGTCTGGCGAATTTGTTAGAGATATCTGCCATTTTTACAATATTCGCTCTGATGATGTGCTTGTAATACATGATGATGTGTCACTACCGATTGGTTCAGCGACATTAAAAGTAAAAGGTGGTGGCGGCAACCACAATGGTGTCAAGAATGTTTTAAAAATGTTGAAAGTAGAAGAGCTTAATCGTTTGAAATTGGGGGTCGGTAAAGATCCGAATTATGAAATGAAAGATTGAGTTTTATCAAAATTCACTCCCGAGGAACGTCAAATTATTAATTCAAAACTTGACTTATATGTTGATGCAATTTCGTGTTTTATTTACAATGATATTTATGTAGCGATGAATAACTATAACGCAAAATTAAAAGGTAATAATGAGTAAAATTTTAATCGCAGTTTCGGGCGGACCCGACTCGATGTATCTCTTAAATTTATATAAAAATGAAAATATTATTGCTTGTCACATTAATTACAATAAACGCGAGAGCGCTCTGCGCGACGAAGGAATTGTAGTTAATTTTTGTAATCAAAATAATATCAAGCTATACAAAAAAGTTTTGCCAAAAGATTTTAACTTTATGAATAATTTTCAGGACTGTGCTCGTCGTATTCGTTATGATTTTTTCAAAGAAGTTTATGCTTTAGAAAAATGTGATGTTTTATTAATAGCCCATCATCTTGATGATTTTGTAGAAACGTGTCTTATGCAAGAAGACAAAGGAGTCAATCCCTTGTATTTTGGCATCAAAGAAGAAACAAAATTACAAGGGATGAATATAAAAAGACCCTTACTTTTCAAAATAAGAAAAAAACAAATTATTGATTTTTTAGACCTTAATAAAATTCCATACGGTATTGATGAAACCAATTTTTTAGATATTTATGAACGTAATAAAATTCGCAATAAATTAAAAAACATAAATGACAATGAATTCAACAAAATTCTTGAAAAATTCTTGAAAATAAACAAAAAATGTTCTGAAAAAAACAAAGAAATTAACACCGAATTAGAGGAATGGAAAAAAGAAAAATGAAGCAGCGATGCTTTTAAAAAACTTGTTTATAAAAAAGAAGTTTTATTCGCTTTTATTCACGCGAATTTTAATGAAGTTAATATTACTAGTAAAAAGTTGGATGAGATTATTAAATTCATCGAATCGACTGTTCCGACGTCATCTTACAAGCTAAAAGATGACATATTTCTTAAAAAGAAAAAACATTTTATAATAATATAACAATTTTATAATAATATTATTGTTGTATATTTCCTAGGAGGCACCATGAAGAAAAGCAGACCAATTAGATGATGACGTGTCATTATTATCACCATTTTATTATTAGTTGGTGGGTTTATTTTGTACTCGTTATTTAAACCAAAACCACAAATAATTTCACCAAATGAATTTCGTTCACAGATTGTGAAAGCCGCAGCAAAAAAAGATGATAAAGAATATTTTATTGAGCTTAAATCAAACATTGAATCAGCAAGTGTTGAAGGTAGATACCACACAGAAATTGATGGTAAAGCCAGAGAAATTTGATTTAAAACTCAATTGCGAGGCTTAGAAGAAGGAAACGCATTCTTGTCATCAACAACATCAAAACCAGTTGGTGACGAGCTCATTAAAGAATTAATAAAAGCGGGAGCAGAAGATGCATCAGGTAATGCAAAAATAGGGGATGTTATTTTTACTAAAGATACCTTGTGAAACACAGTTATTAAAACAGCAATGTGAAACACAAATGACGATCACAATAAAAAAATCGACCAAAGAATTATGGTTGATGAGATTAAAACAGGTATTAGTTTTTGAGATATATTCTTAAGATTGTTCCCAACATTATTATTAATTGGACTAATGGTTTGAATCTTTAGAATGCAAGCTAAATCAATGGGAGGAACCGGATTGGGTGGCACAAATAACCAAGCAATTCGTGTTAAAACCAACAAGAAATTCAAAGACATTGCCGGTAATGCCGAAGTTAAACAAGAAGTTGAAGAACTTGTTGACTACCTTAAAAACCCTGCTAAATATTCAGCAGCAGGCGCAAGAATTCCTAAAGGTATTTTACTTGGAGGTCCTCCAGGAACAGGGAAGACTCTTTTAGCCAAAGCAACAGCAGGTGAAGCAAGCGTACCATTTTACTTTATTTCGGCTTCGAACTTTGTTGAAATGTTCGTTGGGCTTGGCGCTAAACGTGTTCGTGATATGTTTAAAGAAGCACGTTCAGAAGCTCCTGCAATTATTTTTATCGATGAATTAGATGCGATTGGTCGTCGTCGTGGTAGCGGTGTCGGTGGCGGAAACGATGAACGTGAACAAACCCTTAACCAAATCCTTGTTGAAATGGACGGGATTACCGAAAACTCGGGAATTCTTAT
This sequence comes from Mycoplasmopsis equigenitalium, assembly GCF_024498255.1. NCBI lineage: Bacteria > Bacillati > Mycoplasmatota > Mycoplasmoidales > Metamycoplasmataceae > Mycoplasmopsis > Mycoplasmopsis equigenitalium. The sequence goes on along the minus strand of NZ_CP101808.1, from coordinate 738,725 downwards.
TATGGCCGCAACCAACCGTACCGATATTCTTGACCCCGCTCTTTTAAGACCAGGACGTTTCGATCGAACCATTACAGTTAATTTACCAGACGTTAAGGAACGTGAAGAAATTCTTAAACTTCATGCCACTGGTAAACGTTTAAGCCCTGATGTTAAATTTGAAAATTTAGCAAAAAGAACACCAGGTTACTCAGGTGCACAACTTGAAAACGTAATCAACGAAGCAGCAATTTTATCAGTTCGCGAAAATACAAAAGTTATTACTTCGGCACAAATTGATGAAGCAATTGACCGGGTAATGTCTGGTCCTGCTAAAAAAGGTCGTGTAATTTCACCTGAAGAATTACAAATGGTAGCATACCACGAAGCTGGGCACGCTGTCGTAGGACTTAAAGTCCCAGGTGGTAATAAAGTTCAAAAAATTACAATTATTCCTCGTGGTAATGCTGGCGGATATAACTTAATGCTTCCTGAAGTTGAGAAATATAATATGACCAAAAAAGAAATGCTTGCAATGATTGCATCATACATGGGCGGTCGTGCAGCAGAAGAAATTATTTATGGTAAAGATAATATTTCAACAGGCGCTGGTGACGATATAGCCAGAGCAACCAAGATTGCAAGAAAAATGGTTACTGAATACGGGATGTCAAATTTAGGTCCAATTAAGTATGAAGAAGATACTGAAAACCCATTTTTAGGTCGTGATTATGCTAAAAATTCATCTTTTAGCTCGAAAGTGGGACACGAAATTGATATAGCAGTACGTGAAATCATTACTGAAGCTGAAAAGATCGCGCAAAAAACAATTAATGAAAACCGTGAACTTCACAAATTAATTGCTGATGCCTTACTTGAAAATGAAACAATTGTTAAAGAAGAAATCGACTACATTGCAAAACATTTAAAACTTCCACCTAAAAAAGAAGAAAGAAAAGTTACTGTTAAAGAATACTCAATTGATGAAATTCTTTACGAAATCAATGAAGAACAAGCAAAAATTAATAAAGAAATTGAGGCGTTAGATAAGACCCAAACTCTAGGTGAAAAGCCCTCAAAACAAGAAGAAAAACCTAAAAAAACTTTAAAAACAAGCAAAAAATAGGCAACTTAAAAAAGAGACTTCATAAAAAGTCTCTTTTTTGTATTTTTATTATTTTTTTATAAAATAGTATTATTATATTTTCACTTTATATATTTATATTATAGATATATACAGATAGGAAGCAAGGAATGATTAAATTATTCAAGGAAGTATTTAAATCGCTTTCAAAAAATAAGGTTGTCATTATCGGCCTTACATTTTTAGTGTTTCTAACTTCTGCTATTTTTACACTTTTATTCAACTTGCGTAGTTCGTTTAATAGTCAGTTTGGTGATTATAAAAAAATATCCAAAGTTCACGATGTTACTGCTGACCTTAACCTTCCAAGTAGTGGTAGCGCCTATGGTGGTGGCTATTTTGTTAATGATTTTTTAAAAGAAGATCAATATGGTAAAGATAATGCGGGTAATTATGTAACATCAAAAGAGTGAAAAGATAAGTATGGAAAACGTGAATGAGATGATCCAATCGCTTTTATACCAAAAGACGATTGAAATAAAGCACCAAGTTATAAAGTAGATTTATATGCTGAAGCAAGCGAAAAAGATCAAGGGTATATTGCACTTAAACGCTTTGATGTTTCATTTCCTGCTGATTTATATATTCGTAAAATTGATTTTAATTCAATTTATACTAATTATTTAATTTCTAAAGAATCTGCTAGCAAACCAAAGCATTATCAATTTTCTTTGAAGGATTATGACTCAACCTTTCGTTTAAATAAGACAGTTTATGATAATTTAGTTGCTTCAAGAAAACAACCAACGATTTTTGTTTACCGTAAAAACGGTAATAACTATGAACCAAATTTAGAGAAAAAAGAAATTCTTTTTACTGATGTTTTTACTTTAGAGACAACTTATACAAACCCTACTACAGTAAGTAAATTAATTAATTTTCAAGATTCAGAAGACGGCACAAAAATATATTTTAAAAATATTAGTCCAGCCTACTTTAACTTTGTTACTAAAAAAATCACTTTTGATTATTTTGAAGCCAAAAGTTGACTTGATTTAGGAATTGGTTTTAAAATTTCGGAACAAAATGTTGCAAAGCTTTTTAAATTAAAATCAGATACAACCTATCCAAAGCTTTTTGTTCGCGATGATAGTGTTAGCGCAAACTTTTTTGACCATAAAATTACTGTCGATGGTAAAGGTAATAAAACATTAACTTGAAACATTGTAAAAGATACAATTACATTTACTGAACTTCAAGCATTTGCCCTTGAAGAAATTAAGGAACAATTTTTTAGTCGTTTTAAACTTTTAACTAACAAGGTCGAAATCGATGTTTTTGATATTCGTGATAATTTGTTTGTTCCCGAACACGATTATAAAATTGACAAAAATTTTGTTTTTAAAGAGTTGCAAATTAATAAATATTTTTTAAAACACTATGCATCTACTTATTCTGATCTTAAAGTAAGAAATACAAAAACAGATGTTAAATATAAAGACTTATGAACCGGATCGTTCGGTAGTTTTATGAGTAAAATTTCAGATTATCTTAATCCTGAAAACGAAGATTATATTCGAACATATGGCAGCTTTAAAGAGTATGAAAAATTAAGTTACTGAAGTAAAAAAGCAATTGTTTTTGCGTGAAGAGCGGACACAAATTTATTTAATTTACAAACAAACTTGTTTAATTTTGAAGAAATTAATAATCCAAATTTAATTATTAAAGGCGCTGAAAAGAATAGCTATAACACTGTTGTTATCGAAGACTTAGATCGTGAGCTTTACCGTTTCAATGATAACGAAACAGGTCTATTTTTAGACGCGGGAAAATTAAAAGAAGAAAGTATTTTAAAAATTGAAAAAGCTTATCACGAAGGATGAGATAAATTAAGTGACGAAGAAATTATTTCGCAAATTTACAACCCAAATATCAAAAATAAATATTTTGCCAGAATAGCCAAAGGTGCCGAGTTTTTCAACATTCAAGAATCAACCAAAGAAGTTATTCGGATGGTAGGGGCTGAAAATGTTGGTTATAGACAAACACTTACAGTAGATGGGTTTAATGAAGACACAAACGAAAAAAATGTCTTTCATTTTATTAATGCTGGTAATGAAAATTTTGAAATTGATGGTGTGAAATTAAATGTCGGAAAACTTTATAATGAGTATTATGAACCTACTATTTTAAATGAGATTAGCTCTTCAAAAAGTACTTTTTACAAAACAAATCAATTACCTACTTATGTTGCAGCTAAAGTTGTTAACCAAATTTTTAAAAACATTAACCCAGATCCTAAATACTTCGATACCGATATTCGCTTCGATCGAGTGGGAATTGTAAGTAATTTTACAAATGAAACAAAATATTACAACTCACAAAAAGTTGTTGTTTTAGCAAAATATTCTGTTGACCAATCTAATGTAAATCAAACAGTTTTTAACGAAGCAGGAACTGATTTTGAATATGCGATTACGATGTTGCAAAATAAATTTATTTTATTAAAAAGAAAAGTTGGTGACTTTACCTGAACTAGCGTCAATCCTGAAGCGTTTACTGATGAAAAAATAAGACAGACAAATAACCGTATGAGTGTTGTTGAGATGGAAAGATTGTTCATTAATAACAACTTTTTTACATTGCATTACAACACACCAATTGAAAAGCGCGGATGAGCTAAAGAAGATCCATTATTTAAAAACTTTATTTATATTCCGATGATTTTCCGTGCTCCACACAATGAACTACTTACCGAAGCATTTAAGACCGGTACTGTTGATTTTATGATGGCTAGTGTTGAAAAAGTGCTTCTAAATTTAGATTTAGTGAAAAACAACTTTATAGATGTTGAGTTTATTTCGAAATTTATACCAGTTGCCAAAGATGTGCTTCAAAAAGCAAACTTTGGACAAGTGTTTGCGAGCGGAATCTTAAATCTTAAAATTGTTACTCCGTTAATGCTTGATGTATTTTATGAAGTAACAAAATCAAACCCGGGTATTTTAAACAAGTTATTTACAAACTTTTTCCAACAAATTAAGATTCAGATTATTGAACGCCCCGATTTTGTTTCATACTTTACTGAACAATATAACAAATTAAAATTCTTGTTTAAACACGTTTTTAACGTTAACTTTATTGATGCAATTCCGGCAGACGTCTTGATTCAGATTTCAAACAATTCAAGCACGATGGTCGATGCGCTTTCAGAAATTGTTAATTCAATTGATTTTAAAAAATGGTTAGATATTTTACATGAATTTCTTCACGCAAAAGATGCTGATGGAAATAAATTGTACTATGGTTCATTTGACAAAGATAATTATGAACGCGGAATTTCAAGTATTGATTTAATTAAGCCGCTCCTTTATTCAATTGATACTAACCAGTTATCAAAATCGCTAATTAAGTTAGTTGAATCCATTGATTTTAACCGTTTATTAGGACCCGAAAATAGTATTCTAAGTTCATTTATTTCTAAAGATAATCAGATTTGAAAACTTTTACCAAAAATAAATCAAAACAAAGACAAAAACCATCCCGAAAATAATTTCAAAGAATTTAAACAAGGTCTTATTAAATTAATTGAAATTATTGATTTAAAATCATTTTTTGCAAAATTAAATCTTGATAGCTTTGAGGGTGAACGAGTAGAAATCTTTTATTCACCAAGCATTATCAACGGCATTGAAGACCCATCGATTATTCACAAAGTAAGAGTGGGTATGTTTAAACTTTCAGATATTATTTCTGCCTTTTTAGAATCGTTGTTCGAAGGTAAACAAAACAATGTTGTTATTAAAAAGACAATTATTGAAATGTTTAACTTGTCTTCAAAAACATCACAAGCAGCAGGTGCACCAGGTATAAATATTCCTGCCAACGACCCAGATAAAATTGGAATATTTGATCTTTTATCACTAACAAGTTTGTTTGATTCGGGTGAGAAAACCAGCGAGTTTGACACATACTATAATTTAAAAATTAAAGTTGAAAATGTTACTGAAAAATTAATTGATAAGAACACTTTAAGAAGTTCGGAAATTAAATTTATTAATTATTATTTAGGAATTGACACCTCATTAATTAATTATCTTTCAACGGATGAACTAAGAAACAAGTTATCTAAATTTGAAAGATTAAGTAATCTTTTAATTGGCGATGATTCATTAGTAAAATACGCTAATACGTTTTTAGAAATTGGTCAAACTAACGGAACAATTGGGTTAATTACGGATACATTCAATAAGCTTTTAAAAGTCCCTGATACTAAACAGGGACAAGCTATTACAATGTCGCCACTTTATTTTTACTTGACTAAATTGTTTACTTACATTGATAATGTGGATGATGCTAGATATGTAGCAACCAAGTTGCTAGAATTAATTTTCTTACCAGGTTCGAAACCAATTTTAGATGAGTTATCAAGTGAAAAACTTGAACCACAAGAACCAAATATAAGCAATTTTAATGCTCTTAAAACAGTTAGTGGTTTAATCAATTTCCGTAACATTGCCAACAAATGAAGTGATTTTACAAATCAACCTTATCTTAAAAATTTTATTGCTAACGATCCAATTTTAAGTAAATATTTATTTGCTAAAACAAAAGATGGCAACACTGTATACGAAACCTTAAAATACGACACTTTCTACTATTTTGCAATGCTTGCTTCAAGCAAAAAGTTTACTAAAAATACCGGATTCTTGGATTTAGAAAATGGTTCATATTTCTACAATCAAAAACAATTTATAGATTTGGTAACAAGACCAGAAAATTATCAAGTAAAAGACTTTTTAACTAAGTTTATTTTTAAAAATTCAAAAACGTCACAACTTTTACTTAATTTAAACTTGCCGCCAATTATGATTAATCCATATTTAACCCCAATTAATACCGGGATTCTTTTATGGTTTATTACTAATACCAACACTACAGGCGAAAGTCAAACAACTGGAAATTTACAGCATATTTTACTCAACAAACTTGTTGATTTTGAAGCATTAACAAATGACAAAGTTTGATTAAAAAACTTTACCAGCACAATTCTTTTAGATATGTTGCCAGAGCAAGAAAATTTCTATCATTTATTAAGTCAAGATCAAGATACAAACTTAATTATTGATAACGCTTACTTTGATTATTTAGACAAACTTAATAAAGAGAACGCCCTTACTACTTTTGGAATGAATTTAATTAACTTAATTAATGAATCAATCGGTTCAATTACTTATCAAAATCCACGTGATGATATTATTAACTTTAACGATGTTGGTGGTTATGTCGCAAAAGTAAACTATTTATACTTAATTCTTAATAATAAAGAAATTTACCAACCAACTAAAGACTTTAAATTACCTAACGACCCAGTTGAAATCCAAAAGTTAATCGCTCAACTTGATGACAAATACATTTTAAATGTTAATGGTAGCAAATTCATTATTATTGGCGAAGAAACCACAGTTGATTATTTATATCCAGTTATTGACGAAAACAATCTTCAAGTTAATACTAAGAACCAAGCGATTGTTTATGTTAATAATAAAGGGTTTGACCGGATCAAAAACGCTTATCAAGGTAACGTTATTAAAAAATATTTATTAATAAGTAATAAGACAGAAAAAACAGATGAACAGTTAAGAGATGATATTCAAGCAGCCATCAGTAGAATTACTGGTCCAAGCGATGTAATTAAACGGGCATATTTACAATCAGAAGTTGATCCAATTAACCCTGAACGGGCAATTCGACTAATTATGCCAGTATCAGTTATTAACATGGTAGACCAGTCAACAACATTAATTATTGTTACACTTGTAACATTAGTAGCGCTGTCGGTAATCTTTATTATTCGTCGTTATATTGCATCTAAGTCGAAAGTTTTAGGAATCTTGATTTCGCAGGGGTACAACAAATGAGAAATTGCAACTTCACTACTTGTGTTTTCGGCGGTGACTTCGATTATAGGTGGTGTTCTAGGTTATACCATAGGCTCGCAATTGCAGATTTTCTTAATGGATATTTTTAGCAACTACTGAACATTACCTAAACAAAAAATACCATTTAACTGGTTCTCAATGATCTTTACCGTCTTTATTCCTTTCCTTGGAACCTCGGCATTGATTTTTGTGGTTACGATCTTAATGCTTCAGACAAAATCGATTGAGTTAATGCGCGGAACCAATGATTTAGCATTTGTTAAAACACAAACCAAAATTTCAAAAGCAAGCAAATTTAACATTAAGCAAAAATTTTCAATTAGTTTAATTCTTAATTCGCTTGGAAAACTATTCGCCTTTATGTTTTCAATTTTACTTACAACAATTGTTAGTGCCTTTAGTATTGTTTCGATTGGTAAATTTGAGTCGATTACGAAAGAAACATATCGTAATCGTTATTACAATTATAAGATTGATATGGAAACACCAACAATTGAGGGTGGTATTTATCGAACCTATGGTTCGCACGAGTTGGAAAATTTAATTTATACTCCAACCGGAACATCAAATGAAATTGAAACAACGCTTTATAATTACTTCCGCCCCGGCTATTCAAAAGCAATTAATTTAGGCGGTAAAAACGGTAACATTGCTCAAGACTCTAAACAATTTGAGCCACATATCATTACGCAATTTAGTGTTAACATTGCGATTGAAGGTGGGGTCAGTGTCGATCCATGACAAATAACTTATAACTCTATGCCTGACACACAAAAAGCTAAGGTTAACGCAATTCGTGATTCGGTCGGTTATGCCTTACAAAATGTTGTTAATAAAGAATATGAAATTCATTACAATTTGCACGATATGGCCGTTAACAAGGTATGTAACGATTTAAATTTAAACGGGCCTGATGTTGACTTAGTTAATAATAAGGAACATAAAGCAATTTACGACGAAGAAATTAAACGTCAAATTATTGCTAAAATCCTTCAGTTTGAAGTTGATGCTAACTCGTACTCGCCAAGTAAACTCGATGAATACTATCATTCACTTATTGCCAACAATACAATTTTTAAATACGTTAATATGTTTGGTGTTTATGCTTTAGATAAAACAACAAAAGCGTATACTGATTTCTTCCTTTATACACAAACATGAGCAGAAGGGCAATTTAAATACAATAAATTAATTCCAGGTGGAACCTACAAGCAAGATGATATTTCTAATAATTCACATCGTGAAGTGTACCGTAGCTTCTTAATTGACGGTTATAAAAATATTTATCTTAACAAATTTAATAATCAGATTTTCACAATTGATAATCGTTTTAAAGATTACTATATTTCATTTGGTGGTGTATTTTTCGACGATAAGCACGACGAAAAATACACTTACATCAATTCAAAAATCAATGATTCAAATGTTAAAATTTATGGCTATAAAAAGGATTCGCGTCTTATTAAATTAAGCGGTTCGCTATTCGAAGATTTATATAATTACAAAGGCGAACACATACCACTTGTAATTAACGAGGTGGTAAGCCATGAATTTGATTTACAACCCGGAAGTATTATTGAATTACCAATTTTGAATAAAACGACACGTTATACAAACAAAATTAATAAAATAATTGGTAAACCAATTGATGAAGAAACAACGCAAAAATTTGAAGTTATTGGTATTAACCAAACATATATTAACAATGAATTAATTACAAGAAAAGATTGTGCAGATCAGTTGCTAGGGCTTGATGAAATGTTTACTAACAAAGTATCCAGCGGGTTAATTGAAGAACCATTTAATGGAATTATGACAGATGCCAAAGTGCCGGAACAAGTTATTGGTTCTTCTACCCTTTACTCGCCAAGCGGTTATTGAGCAGCCTTAAATAATTATGATATTGACACACTTTCGCAACAGGATAAAGAGTTAATCTTTGATAATTTATTTGGTACTGATGAAACTTGGGCCTCAAACAAACCTGGTGAAAGCAGCGTGTTTGAAGATATGGGATTAACCAAGGAAGATACAAAGAAATTCCTTGGCGAAAATGGCCAAGAAATTGAAATTGCCAACGCCAAAAAAAGCGCTTTAGAGCAATCAAATAATAAATACTCAAGCATTTTTAACAAATCACTTTATATTGCTCTAGCAACATCAATTGACTCGAAGGATATTGAAGCTGGATTTACTCTTAATATCGCTAATACTGTAGAAAGTTTACTAGTTTCGATTATTGTTGTTTCGTTTGTTATCTCAATTACTATTCTTATTATAATTTCAACGATTTTAATTAATGAAAATCAACGTAATATTGCGATTTTATCAATTTTGGGCTATTCACAACAAGAAAGAATTAAAACAATTTTCTTTATCTTTGTACCATTTATTGTTTTTGCTTTAATATTAAGTATACCGATCACGATTTTAACAATTAAACTATTTACAGGCGTTATCCTAAATTCAAGTTCCATCTTCTTGCCGTTACATTTAACAGTTTGACCTGTCTTTGTAACAACAATCATAATCTTTAGTGTTTTCTTGATTACAACATCAATTGCGTGATACGCAATTAACAAAATGAAGGCTATTGATTTATTGAAAGGAAAATAATGAAAAAAAATGAAAATGATCCATTATTAAGTCAAAAAATCACAAGAAAAAATGTGTTTTCAATTATCAATGAGCAAAATCAAAACATTTTAAATGTACCACTTAAGATTGTGCGAATGATAAGTAAGGCGAATAAAAAACCACGTGCAAAAGATGAAAATAAAGATTTAAAAAACACTGACGATAATATATTTGATATTCAAAATGTTACTAAATATTATTTAAGCGGTAACGTTTTGACAAACGTGCTTAAAAATATTTCTTTTACAATTAAAAGAGGTGAATACGTTGCCATTTTAGGTAAATCAGGAAGTGGTAAATCAACTTTACTTAATTTGATGTCAGGACTTGATCGAGCAAGTAATGGAAATGTAATTGTTAATAATTTGAATTTGCCATATTTAAGTGACAATAAACTCACTAAATTTAGACGAAACAACGTTAGTTTTATTTTCCAATCATACAATTTACTTCAAAATTTAACAAGTTACGATAATGTTATGTCGGGCGCTTATCTTCAAAAAGATAAAACCAAATTACTTAATATCGACGAACTTTTTAAAGAGTATGATGTTGAGGATGTAAAATACAAATTTCCAAGCACGATGTCTGGTGGACAACAACAACGGATTTCTATTTTAAGAGCACTTATTAAAAATGCACCAATCATTTTTGCCGACGAACCAACCGGAGCTCTCGACCCTGGTACTGCCAAAATTGTTCTTGAAAGTTTAGATGGGATTAATAAAAAATACGGAACCACCATTGTGATGGTTTCGCATGACAAGAAGGTTGAAGAGTTAGCTGATAAGGTTATTTATCTTAAAAACGGATACATTGAAAAGATACGTGTTAACAAGACCAGAAAAGATCCTAAAGAAATTTTGATTTAATTTAAAAATTTGATATAATGATATATAGCACTTACTCGGATAGTGTATATATAGTTTGATAATGGTAACTACGTTTCTACCACCAACCTAACTGGTGACTACACTAACCCCCCTTTTTTTCTATTTCATATAAGAATGCAACCATAAAATTGCATTCTTATTTTTTTTATTTATTTTTTCGGTTGCTTTTCATTGTATAATGAAATGGATAATTAGCTAATAATAATGTGTTGGTGTTTTGATTAATTAATTATCTTATTTATCAACATTACGCTTTATTTTCTATACATTTTAAAACAATCAAACTTTATTGATTATTTAATTATCACGGCAAAATGTATAGGAGGTTACGATTAGCTATGGCTTGAATAAAAATTGATTTACACACACATTCTGCTGATTCGAATATTACAGGAAGCAATGCGCAAAAATACACAGATTTAGAGATCTTTGATGTTTTAATCAAAAACCATGTTGCTGTTGCAAGTATTGCTGATCATGATTACTTTTATAAAGATAGTTTTATTAAAAGGAGAGAATTATTAGCTAATAAAAAATGAAATTTAGTACTTTTCCCAGGTGTTGAAGTTGATTTGAAAACACATAATCCAAAAGCGAAAACGCAAAATGAAAAAGGCCAAGCGGTTTTTATTTTTAATCCTGATTCTGACTTAGACAAACTTGAACAAGTGATTAAAAATAATTTTAGTAAATATCGAACACCAATGATTGTTCATACGTATAAAGAAGCACTTGAAATTCTGAAAGAATTTGATTTTATGGTTTTTCCCCATACTGGCAAAGGCCAAGATAACATGCACTGAGAGGATTTTGAGGACGCTCGTGTTGATGCGTATGATACAACAGATCTTAAAAGTTCAAATCTTAAATCAATAAGAAAAAAGGAAAAAGAACTAGCAAGAGAAGAAGTTCCGGTCGTTGTTTTTAGTGATACCCATACTTGAAGAAAATACCCAGAACACAGTAAACATAATACTTATGTTGAAGCCGATGCAACTTATGAAAGTGTTAAGATGGCAATTAAAAATAAAAAAATATATATTGAAGAAAGGAAGTAATGTTAAAAAAACTAATTTTTAAAGAAAAAAATGGTACAGATAAAAATGTTCTTGAGTTTGACGAAAAAGTCAATATTATTGTTGGGCCTAAAGGTTCTGGCAAAAGTACTTTATTAAAATTAATTGCTTTTGCTATAGCAGAAGAAAAATTTATCGAAACAAAACCGTTTTTGGCAGGTCAATTAAATTGTGAAGAAAATATTGAATACAATTTGGATTCGGAACAAAAATCGTTTTCAATTGCTAAAGGAACTAAGAGTGATCTTAGGGATGCTGAAGAAATTGTTCAAGAGAAAATAGAAGGTTACATTACACAAGACGATGATCGTAAAACTTCGCTTGATACAACAGAAAATGTTGAAAACAATAAGAAGAAAAAACGTGAAATTTTCGTTCGACAAATTAATGGTAATGCTGCCCAAGAAAAATGTTTATTTTCAATGTTTGAGAGTTTAAAAGATGAATTCTCAAATTATCAATTAAAAACTGAGCAAAAACCACACGCTCCAGTTATTTTCGAAGTAACTAAACCTTTTGATACAAATAAAAAGCAAAGTGAATACTGGTTTGATATTAATTTTAACAATAAGGTTGTAAACAATAATTTCGATCAACTAATTAATCAATATAAAGAGGATATGCAAAAAGAATTTGGTAAGGCATTCACTGATTATGAGAAGTTCGTAAATTTAGCTTATGAATCAAGATTGTGCAATGTTCATGAAAAAGACCAAAAGTTAAAAATCCGAAAAGAAATTTACGATTTATTTGAAAAACAAATGTTGAGTTTCGTTTTAGAAATCGAAAAAAGAATTAAGAAATGTCAAAATGGTATAAATTCTTTTGCTGCTTGTTTTCAAGAGTTATCAAGAAAATATAAAGATGAAATTCAAAAAGAACAAAAAGAATATCAAAGTTATGACAAATTAAAAACCTTTTTTGCCGATGCCTTAAAATTGATTTTTAATATTAATAAAAAATTAAAAGATGTTATTAATACCGAAATAACAATTAATTGGGATTATTCAATTAAAGGGGATGGTAGTGATAATTTTATTTATAAAATTACACCCTTTTCTTTAGATATGGAAGAAAAGCAAGAAATTTTTAAAAGACTTTTTGGTATGAGTAAAGACAATATGAACATTTACGGCCTAATTTGTAATAAAACAGCGAACAAAGAAATTACATCTACAATTTCGAAAAAAGATAAGGAAGATATTATTAATTTTCTTGTTTTTAGACACTTGAAAGTCTACGCTGGTGATGTTCCATACGAGAATTTATCTCAAGGACAAAAAACTTTATTTGGTGTAACCTACACAATAAAGAATGTATCTTCTCACAAAAAAGAGTCAAAATATTTATTACTTGATCAAATTGAGGACAACTTAGATAACAGAACAATATTTTCAGAAATTCTTCCACTTTTAAAAGAACAAAAGAATAAAGGCAAACAAATGTTCATTGTTACTCATAATTCAAATATCGGATTATTACTCGACGGAAAAACAATTTCAACAAATTTATTTGCCGAAAATTTACGTGATAAATTTAAAATTGACGAAGTAATTATTAAAGACAATAATAAAAAAGAAACAGCAGATTTTCATTATTTAGAAGGAGGCGCCGAAGCCTTTGAACTTCGAAAAGAAGTATATGATGAAAAAATGAAAAATATAAAATCTAGAAAGGAAAACTAAAATGATAAATATCGATTACAAAGAAGAAAAAAACGGTGTTAAATTAATAAAAATTTCAGATTCTAATAATAGCAAAAATTTTATTTCAATTGATTTAGAAAGACCAAAAGAAAATTGACAAACAGATAAAATTTTAGAATTTTTACTAAAACACTTATTAAATTCGGACAATATTGAGGTTCAAGAAACCCAAAATTTTCAAGAACTTAAAAAGACAAATATTTCAGCAAAATATCTAGGTGACTTGTTTCATGATTTTGCTGCAAAAATTACAACAGAAAAAACCCAATAATTTATATGCTAAAAAAAGCAGTTTATCAACAAAATTTCAGTATTTTTTATTGAAATTTTCTATATTTTGTTTTCTGAATATAAGAATAAATCTGCAAAACTTATTACTTAATTTATATATAATAAAAATATGCAAAAAATTACGCAAGGGCTCACCAATTATTCATATGTAGAAAATAACACTTTTGTTCAAGAGAAACATAAAAATCAATTTAATCATAATATTGATTATGCTATTTTAAGTGTTCTTAATTTTGTGCCAAAATTAATACTTAACACACCAGAAAAAACAAAATGAGAATTAATTGAAGGCGAAGAGCCAAAGTTAACAAAAGATAACATTGAAAAAATTTCTGACTGTTTAAAAACATTGCACAATTCTAATCTCGCTTTTCCTAAATTTAATATTAAAGATCGAATTCGCGAATATCTTAAAATTTTGGCTCAAAAAGGCATTAAGATTCCTAAAATTGATGCTTACTATAAACGGATTAATAAAATTTTAACTAATATGAAAAAAGACACTCCGTGTCATAATGACTTATGAACTCAAAATATGGTCTTAAAAAATGACAAACTTTATATTGTGGATTGAGAATACGCGACAATGGGTGATAAGCATTTTGATTTGGCATATTTTATCGAATCGAGCCACCTAACTGACGAGCAAGAAACGATTTTATTAGATCGTTATGATGATTATATTTATGAATATATATTGCAACAAAAAATTTTAGTTAATTATCTCGTTGTTCTTTGGGTTAATGCGCAACCAAAAAAATATTTTGACGATGCGCCATATATTAAAAATCTAGACAAGTATCATCAAGAAATTTTATTAAGAAGAAAGAAAAAAGAGGACTAAGCCTCTTTTTTTAAATCTTCCAAGATTTTATCAATTCTCATTCCATCATCAGTAAGATGATCTAATTCAAAAACAAGGTTAGGAATTTTTCGTCAGTCCAAGTATGCTGCAAGTTGTTTTTTAATATAGTTGGTTGCCCCGATTAATTTTGATAATCCACGATTTTTTTGTTTGTAAAAACTTACAAAGATTCGAGCGTGTGATGTGTCGTTTGATAAGCGAACATCAACAATTGTGGGTAAAACAATGTCCTTATCATCTAATTCTTCGATAATAATGCTAAGAATATTTTTAAGTTGACCTTCTTTTTTAGAAATAGAAATACTTCTCATTTTACTCCTTACCTAGTTTGTTTTCAATTTCAATTAGTTTTTGTTTAGCTTTTTTGATGGCATCATACGCATTGGCGCGAGTTGTTCCTAATACCTTGCCAATTTCACCATAAGTTAGATCATCGATTAAATACATTTCGAAAATTTCTTGTTGTTTGTCAGTTAAAAAGTTTTTATATTTATCTCAAAGCTCTAGTAATTTTGTTCGATCATCAATATTCATTATTGCTCCATTAAGCTGTTTGTCATTCCGTAAATAAAGTTATCAAGGTCAAATTCTTTGAGATCATCTAAACCTTCGCCTAAGCCTAAAAGTTTAACATCTAAGTCAAACTCATCTTTAATAGAAACAACAATTCCACCTTTGCTTGTTCCATCCATTTTGGTTAAAATTAAACCTGATAAATTCGTAATACTATTGAATTCACGGACCTGAGAAATGGCGTTTTGACCAGTGGTTGCATCAAGTACAAGTAAGCATTCATGAGGCATAGTTGCATCTGTATTGCGAAGAATTTTATACATTTTTTCTAGCTCATTCATTAAGTTAACTTTGTTTTGTAAACGCCCGGCAGTATCTATGATTAATAAATCATAATTTTCTGCTTTTGCTTTTTCAAGTCCCTTGTAAACAACGCTTGCAGGATCGCCGTTAACTTTTTCTGATTTAACAATTTCACAACCAATACGTTGCGTTCATTTTTCAAGTTGATCAACTGCTCCAGCACGGAATGTATCAGCTGCGGCAACAAGAACCTTTTTGCCTTGTTTTTGGTAATTATGTGCTAGTTTGGCAATTGAAGTTGTCTTGCCACTACCATTGACACCAATCACGATAAACACATTTAAGCGATTATCTTCAAAATTGAGTGTGGTATCAACCACAGTTTTGTTAGCGTAAACCATGAACATTTTATCAACAACAATTTCGTTAATTAATTTGATATCTGTGATGTTGTTGATCTTAACTTCTTTCTTAATTTCATTAACAATAATCATTACAAGTTTTGCTGAAATATCAGACATAATCAAAATCTCTTCCAAGTCATCAAAAAAATCTTCATCAATCTGATGATGTGAGGTTTGTAATTCCATAATTTTACGAGAGAAAGAATTATTGATTTTTGCTAGCCCAGCAACATATTTATTAGCGTCATGTTTTTTGTAATATTCATCTTCTAGCTTTTGAATACCTTTAGCCTGTGTTACTTCTTCCTTTTGGGCTACGCGCTCTTGACGTGCTTTTTCTTCTTTTGCTAATATTTCTTCTTTAGTCTCGTCATTAACTTTTAAACGAAAAATTCGTTCTTTTAATCTTTTAAAAAATCCCATGTATTTATTATATTAAATTAATACTTTTTACTGACATAATTATTATTTTATAGTAAACAAATTTTTAGTATAATTCAAGGTTTTTTCAACATTTTTCGTTGAAAAACAATAATTTATGTTGCCAAAAATATGCCGCCAAATGTCTTTAATTTTTAGAATAAATAAAAATAAATTTACTTTATAATTTTTACATTAAGGAGAATTAAATGATTATTATTGGTAACTGAAAAATGAACAAAACCTACAGCGAAACCGTAGAGTTCATTAAAGAATTTAAAGAATTACATCGTGAAGAAAAAAACAAATATCCAAGAAAAATGAAATTTGCAATTGCTGCCCCATTTGTTAACTTAAGTGCATTTTTAAAATCAAAATTACCTGTGTGTGCACAAAATGTTTCGGAACACGCATCAGGCGCATATACTGGTGAAGTTAGTGCATCTATGTTAAAAGATCTTAATGTGACATATGCAATTGTTGGTCACTCAGAAAGAAGACAATATTATGGGGAAACCGACGAAATTGTTAATGCAAAAGCAAAAGCGCTTATTGAAGCAGGTATTACACCTGTAATCTGTGTAGGGGAAACACTTGAAGAATATGAAGCAGGCAAAACCAAACAAGTTGTTTTAAAACAATTGCAAGATTCACTTAAAGGCTTAGATTTGGAAAAAATTGTTCTTGCCTACGAACCAATTTGAGCAATTGGTACTGGTAAAGTAGCAACCCCAGAAATTGCTGAAGAAGTATGTAAATTTATTCGTAAAAATACATCTAAAAAACTTGTTATTCAATACGGCGGTAGCGTTAAACCAGATAATGTTGCAGAACTAGCGGCACAAAAAAATATTGATGGTTTCTTAGTTGGTGGCGCAAGCCTAACAGCAAAAGGGTTTGTCAAACTTCTAACTTTAAATAATTAAAAAAAACATACCGCAAAGTGGTATGTTTTTTATTATTTTTCTTCTGCTTCTTCAAGCATTTTTTTGGCATCTTCGATACTTACAGTAAAGAACGAAGTAATACCTCTTTTTTGCATCGAGGCACCAACTAAACGATCAACGTTTGCCATTGTTCCATGACGGTGTGTAACAACAAGGAATTGGGTTGTATCTTTTAGTTTTTGTAAGAATTCAGCATAACGAACAACGTTCGATTCATCAAGTGCGGCCTCTACCTCATCAAGGATACAAAGTGGAAGCGGTCTTGATTTAATAATTGCAAATAATAACGAGATGGCAATCAATGATTTTTCTCCACCTGAGAATAATTTAAGGTTTTTAATCATCTTGCCAGGAGGTTGTGCTTCAATTTCGATTCCTGATTCAAGCACATTGTTTGGGTCGCTAAATTTAACATTAGCGCTACCACCACCAAACATTGCACTAAAGACTTCGTTAATTTCTTTATTAACTTCATCGACAACATTTGTTAATCTTGAAATAATAATCTTATCTAATTGAGCAATAGCCTCATCAATTTTGTTTTTTGCTTCTGAAATTTCGTCATAGCTTTCGGTAAGAATGTCATATTCTTTTTTAACTTCTTCGTATTCACGAAGAGCTTCTAGGTTAACTGCTCCAAGCTCATCGATTTCACGGCGAAGTGTTTTAACAATCTTGGTTGCTTCATCGACTTCGAGTTCAAGCTTGTATTGTTCACTTGCGACTTCAAAAGTCATTTTGTAGTGTTCGCTAAGACGTTCTGATGCTTGTTTAAGGTATAGTTGTGAACGATCTTTTTCACGAATTTTGTCATTAAATTTGGTTTCAAAATTTCTTAATTGTTTTTCGAAGTCCATTTTTTCAATTGTTAATTTAGTAATTTCCTTTGCAAAATCAGCAATTTGTTCTTGTTTTGCATTGATATGTGCTGTATTTTCAATTTGCTTAGTTTTAAGTGCTTCAACGTTTGTTTCAATATTTAGAACATTTGAAAGTTTAAGTTCTTCATTTGAAAGGTTTCTAAATTTAATATTAAGTTCAGTAAGTTCAACTTCGGTGCGTTCAATATTTTGTCTAATTTTGAATGCTTCCTCGGTAAAACCGGTAATAATCTTCATTTTGTTTTCGTATTGAATTTGAACTTTGTTCATTTCGCTACGAACATTCTTTTCGTATTCGTCGTGTTTTGGAATAGCGGCTTCAAGTTCTTTGATTTTTTCTTCAATACCAAAGATGGTGTTTTTAACTTTTTCACCACCTTGCATAACCCCGCCAGGACGAACGATATCACCATCAAGTGAAACAACTGTGTATCTTTTATCTAGTAATTCGGCAATTTGGTTAGCGTGTTCGATAGTTTCGGCTACCAAAATATTACCAAGTAAGAATTTAACAAGAATTCCAAATTTAGCATCGGCTTGTGCTAAGTCGCTAGCAATTCCGATGTAACCTTTCATTCCTTCAAGAATGTAAAGGTGTTCTTGACGCACAAATTTAGGCGAAACAGACGAAAGAGGGATGAATGTTGCCCGACCATTTTTATTATTTTTTAAGAAATTAATGGCTTTAATGGCGGTTTCGGGTGTATCAACTACAAGGTTTTGAACGCTTTGGCCAAGAATAATCGACATCGCGTTGTGGTATTTTGAATCGAATTTAATTAAATCAGCAACGGTACCTTCAAGTCCTTTGAATAAAAACTTGTTATCAAGAATTGTTTTTGTTCCTTGTGATAAATGGTTTTGTGATTTATATTGTTCTCTTAATGAAATTAAAGTTGCATTAATAACTTGTCTGTTTCGTTCATTAGTTACAAATTTTGCATTTAGTTCTTGACGAATTTTTTCAAGTTCTTCAGCTTCTTTTTTAAATGTTTCAGCTTTGGTTCGAATGTTTTCTAATTGGTTTTTAAAAGCTAAAAAGTCATCATTTTTTTCTTTAATTTCTTCTTTTAATGATTCGATGATTTGTTCTGGTGTTGCATCAACTAAACCACCATAAATAACTTTTCTTTGTTCGGCTTGACGAACTTTTGCAATTTCAATGTTACGTAATTTAACATTGATTGCATCATTTTCATTTTTAAGTTCTTGTAATTCTTTTTCGAGGTCGTATTTAAAGGTTGATTTATGTCTAATAACATCTTCTGCTTCATCAAGAAGTTTGTTAAGGTTAGCTTTAGTTTCATCTACCCCTTTAAGTTCGGTATCAAGTTTTTCAAGTAACTCGCTGTAATGACTAATGTTGTTAACGAGTAAACCAATTTCAACATCTTTAAGTTGGTTAGTTTTATCCATTCAGATTTTAGCTTTTTCCGCTTGTTTTTGCAGTTTGTTAAGAAGCTTTTCTTGTGTCTTTACCCGATCTTCAACTTTTTCAAGTTCGATCATTGTTCTTTCAAGTTTACGTAGTGCTTCATCTTTTCTTGATTTATAAATACTTACACCCGCCGCTTCTTCAAAGATTCCACGTCTTTGAATTGGACTTGCTTCAGCAATATCACTAACCGTTCCTTGCGAAATAATAGCTAAAGATGATTTCGAAATCCCTGTTTGCATTGCGATTTCTTTAATATCTCTCAACCGAGCTTCTTCACCGTTTATGAAGTAAAGGTTACCACCTACATTACGTTTAATTACCCGTGAAATAGTAAAGGTATCACCTTGGTTTTGAATTGTTCGATCTTTATTATCAAAAGTAAGAGTAACTTCGGCACGATCCATTTCTGGTGCTGTTTTACTTCCGGCGAAGATAACATCGTTCATGTTATCTCCCCGAAGCTGTTTTGATGATGATTCACCTAAAACTCAACGCACAGCATCATTAATGTTTGATTTACCACTTCCATTTGGTCCAACAATCCCCGTTACACCACCATCGAATGTTAGTGTAATAGGGTCGGCGAACGATTTAAATCCGTGAGCGAAAATTTTAATTAGTTTCATTACGAACCTCCTGGTATTTTTTCAACCCTTTTTCAGCAGCGTCGGTTTCAGCATTTTGTTTACTTGTGCCTACACCTTCCCCAAAAACCATGCCATTAACCATTAATTTACTGATGAACATTAAATGATTATCTTCAACAAATTCCTTGGTTTCGTAAACAATTTCGCCGAGTTTGTGTTTTTGAATTAACTCTTGAAAAATTGATTTTGGGTGCTCTGCCATCTTGTCTATTTTCTTTAATTGTGCCACAAGTTTTGGCTTTAATATTATATTTAAAAAATTATTTAAGTCGTTTAAACTTGTGTCAACATAAATGCATCCACAAAGCGATTCAAAGATATCACCTTTAATCTTATTTTGTTCTTTATCATCAAGATTTTTAAGGGAGTGAATAATTAAATCTACTAACCCGGTTTCAACAGTAATTTTACCTAGTGCAGCGTTTTTAACAACTTCTGATTTAATCTTGGTGGCAATACCAGGATCGTTGATATCTTTCTCATTAAGTTCATAATAAATGTGTTTTGCGGCGTAACTACCAATTAATGAGTCGCCAAGAAATTCAAGCAGTTCGTAAGTTTTTTGTTTGTGTTGTTGGTTGTTATACGAACCATGTGTAAAGGCTGTAATATAAAGTTCAAGATTATTGTATGGTACTTGATAAGTTTCAAGGAGGGCCTTGAGCTTACTTAAGTAGGCTTGATGCTCTTTTTTGTTTGTTAAATTCATTATTTAAACTCTTCCTTTATCTTATTAAAAATGTTATTATCAAGGCCAAGTTTTACTTGGTTGAGTGCTCCTAAAAAAGCTTTTCGATCGCTTGAGCCATGTGTTTTAATTGCCATATGGTTAACACCCATTACTCAGGCTGCACCAACATTACGATAGTCAAGATCTTCAGCTACCTCACTAAAAGCTTTTTTAAGGGTAACGGCGGCTAATTTTCTTAAAAATGTTTTAGTAATTGCATCCTTAATAATCTTTTTAAAATTAAGAACCGTGCCTTCCATTGATTTTAAGACAAGGTTACCCGAAAAACCATCGGTAACAACAATATCACAGTTTCCTAGTAACAAATCTCTTGGTTCAATGTAGCCTTGATAGTTAATATTTTCTTTAAATAATAAGTCGTTTGCTTCGTGTTGTAATTCTCCACCCTTATACTCTTCGGTTCCGATATTAATTTGTTTAATAATAGG
The DNA here is from genome assembly GCF_024498255.1 of Mycoplasmopsis equigenitalium. Classification (NCBI taxonomy): domain Bacteria; kingdom Bacillati; phylum Mycoplasmatota; order Mycoplasmoidales; family Metamycoplasmataceae; genus Mycoplasmopsis; species Mycoplasmopsis equigenitalium. The sequence continues at coordinate 717,517 of NZ_CP101808.1, read as the reverse complement.
GTTGGAGATATTGAACATATATTTATAGAAAATTCTTGCTATCTTAGCTCATTCAACCAAAAAATTTGGTTTCGTTTCAACGTTTGCTCCGGTATCGAGCAATAAAAACTTTTTGTTTTTGATAACTGTAGGCATAATTGGCATAAAGGCTGCGCGCGACACGCCTTTTAGTCTTTTTAAAATTAATGAGCAAGCCACTAAAAACATTCCGCTATCACCGCATGAAACAACAGCATCAACTTTGCCTGATGCTGTTAATTGAATTGCGTCCATCATTGAGCTTGGTTTTGCCATTTCCTCGCGAATGTTTTTCGAAAATTTAATAGTGTTTTTTGAATCGATAATCTTAATATTTTTTAGGTTGCCATTATAGTATTTGGCAATTTCATCACCATCGCCAACAAGTCAAATTGTGTAGTTTTCATTTTGAGTAGCAAACTCAATGCTGGCGGCGATTGCGGGTTCTAAGCCTTTATCGTTGCCCATAATATCAAAAGCGATTTTGTACATTACTCAACCCCCATTACAAATTGATAATTAGGTTGTCCGCCGTTGATAATTTCAACTTCAACATCAAATTTAAGTAAGATGTAGTCAGCTACTTTTTTAGCATCGATTTTACTTACTTCGTCACCATAATAGATTGTGACAATTTCGCTTTGTTTATCAACCGTTTTATCTAAAATGTGTTTAGCTGCATCAATGTAGGTGTTTGAAGTATTAACAATTTTATTATCGATGATTGATAAGTAATCGCCTTGAGTAATTTTTAATCCATTTAATTTAGTATCACGAACGGCTTTAGTAACTTGTCCAGTTCTTACCGATTTAATTGAATCAAGCATTAATTCTTTATTTTCTTCAGCGCTTGTTTCGTTATTAAAATACATTAAGGCTGTTAGACCTTGGACTTGAGTTTTGGTAGGGATGATAATAACTTTTTTGTCAGTAATAGTTTGCGCAGCTTGTTGCGCGGTCAAAATGATGTTTGAGTTGTTTGGTAAAACAAAAACTGTTTTAGCATTAGTGTTATGAATAGCTTCAATAATTTGCGTTGTTGAAGGGTTTTGGGTTTGACCCGACTCTACAACATAGTCACAGCCAAGCTCTTTAACTTTACGAATAATTCCTTGCCCCAAATTACATGAGACAATGCCACATTCTTTTTTATCTTTGTTGCCGTTAATACTGTTGTTTTTTGATTCGTTTGCTTGCAATGACATATTGTCAACTTTAATTTTGATAAATTCACCATATTTTTGGGCAATGTTAAGTAAGTTTCCTGGTTTGATAGTGTGGCCGTGAACTTTTAAAATGTTGACATCATTGATAACAACAAGCGAATTCGCTTCTTTTTCGATAATTTCTACAAAATCGTTTTTACTAAAACCATCAACATCCTTTAAATCAACAATAAATTCGGTACAGTACCCAAATTCGCCATCATAAATTTCGGTGTCTGAAATAAAGCTATGTTTTTCTTCTGTATCTCTAATTGCAACATCTTTACCTTTGAATGAAAGATACATCCCTTCAATGATAAGGAATAAACCTTCACCACCCGAGTCGTTAACACCAACTTCCCGTAAAACGGCAAGTTTTTTAGGTGTATTTTCACAAGCGACACGAGCATAATCAACAGCATTTTTCATAAACTCAACAATTGAAACATCTGAGTTTTTGAATTTTTCAAGCGCTTCGGTTGTTTCGCGGATAACACTAAGAATTGTTCCTTCAACTGGTTTTAGAACTGAAGCATAAGCTTTTTTAGTTGCTTCTCGAAAACCAACTAAAAGACCAAAAGTATCAATGTTTTTCTTACCTTCAAAAGCGATTGAAAATCCTTTGAAAATTTGCGAAAGAATTACCCCCGAGTTTCCTCTAGCGCCCATCAACATACTTTTGGCAGTAGTGTTGGCAACGTCACTAATTTTTTCAAATTCTTGTTTTTGTAAATCAGTTTTTGCTTGATTAATTGTGCTTGACATGTTTGAACCAGTGTCACCATCAGGAACAGGGAACACATTTAAACTGTCAATTCTTGATTTGCTATTGGTTAAATTATTGGCCGCTGAAATTATGGCTTTTTTTCATTCTTTGGCACCGATCGTTGTATTTTTACTCATACACTACTCCTCTAATAAAAATCGAAACTTCATTAATACGGATATTTTGTTGTTTAGCCAAAAAGATTATTGTATTAGTCATTGCTAAAGCAACATTTTTCGAAGTAACGCTATCTTGAATCACGATTGAAAGTTTGATATTAAACATTTTGTTATTTTCTGTTAAATAAATATGGTCTTTTCAACCTTTGCGATCAACGATTTCAAATTCTTGGTTGGTATAATCGAGTTTAGTTAAACCACTAACACCAGGTGTTGTTTCTATGGCTTGGATGATGATATCTTTTAATTTTTGGTTCACCATTTTCTCCTTATCATACTAGTTAGTTATTATATATTATATATAGCAAAGTTTATATTGGATAAAATGCAAAAATAAAAGCCAACGAAATTGTTGGCTTTTACTAAATTTTAGGTTTAAAACCAGTAATAACTGCCTCTATTAAATGAGATTCAATACGATTAGTAATTTTGGGTTCGACATAGAAGTAAAATCTTCTAATTCCGGCCTTTAAATCTGCTTCGGTTGCAGGAGCTGAAGTAATAACATCAGGGAAGCTGAACTTGTGTTCTCATTCATAATGGTTTGGGTCAATAATACCAAATGCTTCAAAATCAAAGTCAAATTCATTAGCAAATTCTTGCATTGTATATTTAATTTTAGGTTGATCATTATCACCATGAATTTTTGTTTTTGGATTTGCAGCAAAAATTGTATCAAGTTCAGCGAATTTTTCTTTCCAATAATCCTCAAGAAATTTATAACCTTCAACAATTATTGGTACCTCAATCATATCAGCATCGTCTGGTAGGTAAAATTCTAATGTTACGCTTAATCTGCCATATTCATCATCGCTGTAGTATGTTCTGGATCCATCCGCTAGTTTTAATGTTATTTCTTCTTCAGCACAACGTGTTTTTAGTGAGAGTAGGTTAACATCCGTTAAGAAATCGTCCATATTGACATACGATTTAATTGCCTCACTAGGAAGTTTCTTGGTATTAAATGTAGTCGTAAATAACGATCCTGAGGCGTGAATCATACTATTAATTTCATCATATAAATAATCGGCTAAGAAATCCGTAAGTGGTGTGTAACCAGAAATGCTAAATTGTACCAATTTTGATGTTTCATTAAGCCGCGCAGTTGCTTCTACGGTGACAACATTTTCGCCAACAGCATCTAACTTCAAGCTATCGAATTTTAAGTCAGGGTAATTATTGTACAAATCGACAATGTTGTAATTTATATCGTTAAATACATCTGTTATTTCTTTGTATTTTTTTCTAATTGTATGTTTGTTAGACTTATCTTTGTATTTAAGTGTTTGAAAACGCACACCGTGAAGACCAACTAAGGCTTCATCTAATCTTTTTCCGTCATATTCTTCAAGTGAAATAAAACCAGCAACAGTTACTTTTGTATTTTTGATAATACCATCTTTTTCAACACTCAATTCAATTTCTAACGAGTCATTTTTCTTAGTAGAAGGATTAAATACTGGAATTTGTTTGTTAGGAACAATTTTAATATCAACACCTTGTTTTTTAATTTCGCTTAGGGTTAAACCGGTGTCGATATCTAGTTCGTAAATATCTTTATAACGAAAATTATGAGCTGTTTTATCCGTGTTATTTTTGGTTAAAAGACGTTGTGCAAGCGAAGTAGGCTCAAGCGCTTTAACTTGCCCTTTAATTGATTGGATAGCACTTTCGATATCTAAAGAAGCTTGGCTAATAATGTTTTCTGGAAAACCACCAATTTCAATTGGTTTTTCCAGAGTAAGGTCTTCTTCATCATTCGAATTTAAATATAAAGTTGCTTGAATTGTTCGTTTTTGATAGTTTTTGTTGTAAATAACAAAATAATATTTAAATCCACTCGTTGCATCACCTACAAGTTTAATGTCCTTGTCAGTAATTTCGTTGAAATTAACTGCTAATTTGCTATCAACTTCACCATTAAGTGAGTGTAGAACATCTTGCATTTTAAAGTATGTTGGCGATGCTGATTGTATGTTGTTTTGTTTTGTTGTTAAGTATGCTGATGCAACTGCAGCCACACCAATTACAGGGACAATTGCCGCCGCATAAAGTCCTAAAATCCGTCCAATACTATTTCTTTTATTTGGGTAAAATTCAACACTCATTGTAGGGTTTGGTGTTGCTATTGCTACTTGTTGTGAAGCTTGGGTTGATGCTAGATTATTTTCGCCATTAACAGGCAAATTGTTATTTGCTGGCGCTTCTTTGAAGCGGTTAATTGTTGTAATCTTTGTGATTTTACCAAGTCTTGTGGTATGTGTAACGCTAGGTTTTTTGATTTGTTTTGTTGATGATTCTTGGGTAGCTTCGTTTTTAGTTGTTATTTCTTTTGTGTTCGCTTTTTGAACTGAATCTGGTTGCTTTTTTGTCTTCATAGTTCTCCTAGTATTTAGTCTGTAATATTATAAATAAAATATATTTATAGCAAATTATTTTCCATCTATATATTCAGAACCAACTGAATTATTAGTCATTTCATAAAATGGATAGTAAATAATGGCTGGATTTGTGGTGTGCGAATCTTTTGCGCCGGCATATTGAGAGTGTAATCCACCATCAATTAAGCCGATACCTGAGATAAGTGTTTTTCAAACAACAACACCTTTATAAGAAAATCTAACATTAACTTTTATACGTTGTTTGGTGTTGTTTGCTCAGTTAAACTGAACGTCTGCAGGTGCTTTACGGTTGTGAATTAGTGTCGAGTTACGTTGACCAAATTTTGTGTCTGCTTGCAGCTTTTTGTTAACGGTTATGTAGTCGTAATATACAAGCGCATTGCCTTCTTCTTTAGCAGAAAGTGTTTTCTTTTCGCTAATTACTTGGCGTACAATTTCTTTATCTCCTGTAAGGTATTCTCAGTTGCTGAAAGTAATTTCCATTCCTGGTTTGATACCAACAAAATCAACAAAGTCTGCTTCTGTTCCTAAAAACTTAGGTGTTTTACCTTGTTCGGTAAATGAAATGTGTAGTGCATTATTTTTAACATTAGGATTATTTGGATTTAATTCACCTAAGTAAATAATTGGTACATTATCTTTAAGCACTCCCCATTTAGTTGCCTTTCATACCTTTTCAATTTCGGCAGCTGCTGGCGCAGCATTTGTTGTTCGAATTTGTTTGGTAATTTCAGGAGTTTTCAATGTTTTTCCTTGATAAACTGTTGAAGTTACGAAGGTAACATTTAACGATAAATTATCATTATCGGGAGTGATTTTAACTAATTGTACTTGGTACTTAGCATTATCAATTTGATTACCGTTTTCATCTCTGAATAAAATATCGGTTTCTAGAATTTGGTCAGGAAGTTTTTCGGTGTAAAATCCTTCAACAATTTCACCCGCATTTTGTACTTTGATTTGAATTTTTTGTGCGTATGCCAGTAAATTTCTTTCAATAGGAACAACGCTGTTTTGATCAACGAACCCATTGTAAACAATAGGAAGTGAAATTGTTTGTGATCTGTAGTGTGCTTTAATGTAGAAAGTAATAGTTCCATCAGCATCATTTTTGGTTATTGGTTGTGATTCATCAAGGTTAATATTAATTAAATCACCGGCATTGAACTTTCCTACCGCTTTGTTTGCTAAGTGTTTTAATAAATTACCGCCATCGGCAATCATTTCATTAATATTTTTATATTCTACTTCTGTTGGTTTTTGGTAATTGTGGAAAATAGTTTTAATTGGTGCTGTTGCTAGTGTTTTAAATTCGTTAAGAATTTGCATTTCACGTTTTGTGTTATCTTGGTTAAAGCCTTTTACTACTATTTCTTGACGGTAATAGTAATTAGGGTCTGATTTTAGATAGAAAGTAACATCGTATCTTAATTCGTTATTGTTTAAGAAAGAATATTTAAATGACATATCTTTAATAGCTAGACCGTTAGCATCTAAATCATTTTTAAATTGAGGATCAACATCATTAATAAGTTCATCGGTTGAATGGTAGAAAACTTCAGTGATGTATTTATCAGCGTTATTAACGGTTGTAAAGATAGTATTTATATTTTTAAGTATAGTTTTAATTGGCTCAGAATATCTAGATGTTTGGAAACTGTATCTAGAAATTCGTACAAGTACAATTTTTTGTAAGTGGCCTGATTGAAGTACAACGTGAACATATTTATCGCCTTCTCAATCACGATTATCTACTTCCATAAAAGTAGCAAGGCTTTCGTTTTCAATTTTTCAAGTCGATTTGAAAGTAGGATCGATTGCATAAATATCACCAAGGTCGTTGTATGTATTTTCTGAGGCCATTGTAAGCCCATCTGCTCTTAGCTCGGCGCTTCAACCGGTTGTAGCGGCATCAATTTGTTTTTGATAGGTACCGTAGTTAATAATTGTTAAGTTACGGTGTACTGTCACAGCATTTTTGGTAAAACCTAGAACTAAAGTTAGTTTTCCATTGACGTTGTCATAGGTTGCGCCTTTAGTAGTTACTTTAATTCCTTGAGTTTCAATACCATCAACTAGATTTGTTCCAGCTGCATCATCAATTGCTTTTGCATTAGCAAAATTAGTGCTTCAGTTTTTAGCGTATTCTGAAGGAAGTGTTTGTGAAGCATTAAGGTTTGATTGAAAGTATTCATTATTGAGATTTTCAATAACGTCTGAAATTTCTTTGTTAGTAGCAGAGCTAGCGCTTGTAAAACCACTTACATAAACAATTTTTTCTGCTCTTAGTCCTTTGTAATTTACAAAGAATTTAACACATTTCTTACTATCAAAATCAACAACTTCGATATTTTGTTCAATCGATAGTTCGCGATATCTTTTAGCGATTGGTGTAATCGCATCATTAAGGTCCGCATCAAATTCACTAAAGTTTGTATATGATACATTGTTTGATAATGAACTTGCGTTATTTTTGGTAACTTGGTTATCGTTAACAAGTTTTAAAAACTCATTAAGTTTTTCATAATCAGCTTCTTTTTGAGTTTTAAAACCATAAATTGTCATTTTATAAGGTTCGCCATAACTGCCGTGTAAGATTTTGAAATTAAATGTTTTTGTTCCCTTATCAAGATCATCTTTCTCGAATGCAAAATTAAATTTAACACCTCATCTTTTTTCAATTGCTTTAAGATCAAAACCGATATCATTACCTAATTCCTCTAAGTTTAAAGGAGCATAAGTTACTTGGTTAGGAAGTTTTTTTGTAAAGTTTTTTGTACTGTGATGTTTCGGAAATCTTTCTTCAGTAATCATTTTTTTAATAATTTCTTTAGCATAATTTTCTGGATTGAGAAAGCCTGTTAAAAGGATATTTTTTGTAATTGAATTACCACCTTTTGAAAGTACTAATTTTACAGTTCTTGTGCCAGCGGCAAGATTGTATTCGCTATTACTTTCAATTTTAAGGTTGATACCAAAGATTTTTGCGTATTCGTGGATGTCATTATCAATATAATCGTTAAAAAAGTTAGGAATATCAGTAGGAATTACTACATCTTTGACAAGTTTTGGACTTGGCTGAATTGATTTATAGAGCGGAATCTTTACTTCGTTAGGAATTGCATCAGCAAATTTTTGTAGATAATCAGTGTAATAAGTGCTTAGGGTTTTGAAACCATCGACATTAAAGTTGATTTCTTTTACACTTTGTCCTAAGTGAGCAAATAAAGTAATATTAAGGCCATCGTTTTCAGCTGACTTAAATTTAGGAGTCGAAAACGACAATCCCGGGCAGTTAATAATTGCTGTTTTTAATTCAAGAATATCATTTGCAATACTATTGCCATTAACATATTCGTCATTTTTCACTTCTTCGTAAGTTTTTGTTCCAACAAATTTAGTTGTTTTAAAAGTTTTGCCAACTAAATCTTTTACGGCATCATTTAAAATTTGCTCTTCACGAGCTTTAATGGTGGTAAAACCAGCAACTCTAAGATTTTGTTCTTGTTTTAAGTTACCATTGCTAATTAGTAAAGTAACTTCAAGACCTGCTATTTCGTTATTTTTGTTATTAAGATATACCTCTTGGTTTTTAATTGAAATTAAAGATTTTTTATAATCACCCAAATCAATAGCAAGGTCGTCGCAAAGAACGGTTAATGATTCGTATTTAAAGTTTTTATCAATTGTGATGTTGGTGTAATTTTTAGTTATTATTTCACCATTACTATTTTTGTTTGAATTAATTTCATTTTTTAATGTTTGTAAAGCGCTGTAGAATGGATAATTAGCATCAGCCTTTTCTAAAATTTTAAAACCACCAATTGTATAAGTTTGTTCTGCAACAGCGTGGAACCCCTTGTCTTCAATTGGTGTTATTGATACCAAAATTTTAATTAATCCATTTTCTGAATCAATTTTTGTAATTGTAAAAAATGGCTTGTAACCATCCAAAGGTTTCGCAAATTTAATGTCAGTTCTTTCGTTAACGTCGGCAGCATACAAGTTTTGTTTGTTTACAACATCAAGCTGCGAGTTTTTCAAAAGCTCCTTCATTTTATTTATTTCTTCAACACGAGCTTTTCATGTATTTTCATCTGCTAATTTTTGTCCAAATAGGACAGCCACAGCAGCGGCACTAGCAACAATTGGTGTTACTCCAGCAGCAATTAAAATGCCAACCATTTTTGAGTTGCTTTTCTTTGGGGCAACATGCTGGTTTTGTGTTGGTTGTTGTGGATAATTTGGGTTTGCAACAGGAACATTTTGTTGAGAATTTGGTGCAACATTTGGTGATGAATTTTGGTTGTAATTTGTATTATTTTTATTTTGTTTAGACATTTTTTCTCCTATTTTTTTGAAGTATAAAGATTGCCTTGTTATTTTAGTTTGGCTTAATCGCCCTAAACATAGTATATTTACACTTACATACGTAAACAATAAAATTATATAATATATTGTCGCTTGTGGTTTATTTATGTAGTTTTTAGAAGGCGGGTTATTCAAAAACATTGATTTTTTTTGAAAATGCAATTTTTTTGTTGTTTTTTATTTTAATTATTAGTGTTTTTAAAAATTAAAGACAAAAAATCGTGCATTTTCAATAAAATCGTTGAAATTTTGTTGAAAAACGAATATTTCTGCAACAAAAAAATACTTCAAGAAAACAGTGATTTTACTATGATTGCATACTTAAATTATGTAAAACAATGCCATTTTATATATAAAAGGGTTTTTTATATTATAATAACTAATGTTGATTGAGATGCTTATTACTTTTCAATACAAAATAAGTATTTTCTCAACAAAATAGAAACAAACTGCTGTAATGATATGCGTAAAAGCAAAGGGATTAGGCAAGTTTGTTATTTTATAAAAAAGTAAAGGATTAGAGATATGAAAAAAAATAAACTACTTATTTTAGGATTATCATTGGCTACTACTGCATCAGTTGTATCGCTTTCTACTATTGCTATTTCTAACCAAAACAACAATAGCGAAAGTTTATTAAGCGCACGTAAAACTATTAGTGTTGATTCAAACTTTGCTAGTGGTTCGTCACAAAACAATTGAGTTTTAGGTGTTGCTGAGGACGAAGCAAGTATTGCAAGCGCAGTATCGGGATACAAAGTGTATTTAGGTACAGATAATAACGGAGTAATTGATAAAAAAGACCCATCAAATTATTACGCTGAAGAAATTGTTCCTGAAGAACTTGTTTTTGTTTACGAAGGTTCAAATCCAGCAAGCGTACAAGGTGTTATTTTCTCAATTGTTAAAATTGTGCCAAATGGTGAAGAAGGAAAAATTACAGTTACATACAGATTTAAGAAAAACGACTCATATTCTACCGAAATTTCTAAAGACATTACAGGTTTTAAAAAAATGAGTAAAGACTTTGGAAAAGAATGAATTACCAAAAGAATTGCTGACCTTACTGTTGAATTCGGAAAACAAGCAGGCAACCCAGAAGAAAGACAAGTTATTTATCTTAAAATATGTACCCTTAAAGCAAAACTTCTTGCACAACACAAAATCTCAATTAGTGAATTAAATGAGCTTGATAAACTTGTTACCGAAGACTTAGTTGGAAACGAACTTGATAGTAACAATTGAAGTGAATTCAATGCAATTGTTAACGAATTGAACAATGAAATAACTGCTTATGATGGTGGTTCTTCTAAATTAAGTCAAACTTATGTTGACAAACAAGTTAAAAAACTAAAAAGTCTTAAAAACAACTTGACCTCACCTACAGCAAAAGCAGCTGCTGATAAAAAAATTAACGCACTTCAAGATATTGTTGCGCCTCTTCAACTTCCAAAATACAACAATAAAGGTTCGTACTGAGTGTGAATCGTATTTGGTTTGAGTGTTGTTTTAGCAACCATCTTCTTAGTATGATTAATCTTGGCTCTTACTAAGAAAAGAAATGACCAACAAGTATGAGGAGGAGGTTACTAATTATGGCTAAAAACGATACAACAGCAGAAAAACAAACAGAATTCAAAAAACCAGAACGTGAATTTTGATACTGTTCTTGAACAAATAAAGGTGACCAAGAAGCTTGAAGACTTAAAAAGAAAAAATCTAATGATGCTAAGTACTTTAAAAATCAAGAAGACGCGATTGCTTACTATATGTCATTAGAAGTAGATGGATACTTGTGATTCCACGCCAATGGTAAATATGTCAGAAACATTAAAACAATCCGTTCTTTAGAAACTAAAGAAACGATTGTATTTGACTCGTTTGATTCAGAAGAGAAACAAAAAGAACAAGAAAGACGTCTTGAAGAAGCTTTCAAAAGAAATCAAGAAATTTTACAAAAACAATGAGAGGAAAAACAAAAAGAGCTCGATCAAAAACTTTCTAAGGTTGAAGAAGCTAAGAAAGATCTTGAACTCAAATCAGAAGTTATGGACTGAAAATTACAAGAAATGAATGAACTTAATGAGTCATTAAATGAAAATGCCGCACGTTTCGATGAACAAGCAAGCGCTTCACAACCTCAACAATCACAATCAAAACAACAAGCTGATGCTGGAGTAACACAGTTATCAATTTACAACGAAATCCCGGCACAACCTCAACAACAAATTCCTGTTCCCTATCCAAACCCAGCAACAGCGATTGTGCCAATGCCTTATCCTACAAATTCAACACAATATTTCTACGGTGCACCACAATCAAGATGATCTGATCGAATTACAGGTAAAGTTATTGCCCTAATGTTCTTCACATCATTATTTATTTGCATTGCCGTAATTGCGTTACTAGCATTTTTCGGACTAATCCCTTGATTCTAATAAAAAAAGGCCGCTTGGCCTTTTTCTTTTCAAAAATAGCATATTTCTTTATTAATATATAATATTAATATAGACATATACGAGGACAATATGATTAAAAACAAAATAAAGAAGTTACTTTTTATTTTTTTTATTCCACTAATTTTATTAGCGGTTTTTACTTTTCAAAAAATAACAAATATAAAAGAAACTGTTGTTACACACAGTAAATACGAAATGAAGAAAGCGGAAACGCCGAATATAGAAATTTTAGCGTCAGAACACAAAGGCGACCTTGAAACAATTGATAAAGTGTTACGTGACAAGATGAATTTATTTATAGCTGAAGTTTATAAAATCAGTGGGAAAGGATCTGGTAATTACGTTTCTGCTCAGACTAATGAAGTTAAACATTTTATTTACGATCCGGTTCATGAAAATGATGGAACATTTTTAACTAATCTAACAAAGAGTTTAACAGATCTTTATACATTACCCGCCGCGACGGAAATTTTTAATAATATTACTCTTGACAACCCCGCCGTGCAAAAATATATATCAACTAATAGTGAGATTAGTAAATTAAATTTAAATTGTACTTTTAAATTTAAGAATATCGACAGAGTAGACAATCTTCCTTTTAAAGATATTAATAAGAACAAAAAATATGATAATAAAACAAGCTTTATCAAAAGTAATGTCGAAATTTTTAATGGTAACGTTTTAATTGGAATTATCAAAGAAATTTATGTTCCTATTATTAAAATTCGCTATTATTCTGATGAAGAGGAAGCAAAAAAATATTGTTTTGAATATGTTGACGCGGATAAGGAATATGAAAATAATTATAATATTGATAGCGAATCAACATACTTAAAAACACATATCGATAAAATTATCGAGATTAAAAATTTTATTGAACAAGATAACAATAATAGTTTTATTTATCACATTAAACCAAATTTTGAGACACAGCTTGATGTCTTTAATTATGATTTTAGTGGTAAAGATTGATTTAAAAATCAGGATAATCTCAATAAATTAATTTCTGAAGATATTGATAGCAGACAAACTGCGTTTATTTTTAAAACATCTAGTTTAGTAGATACTAAAGAATATACCCCTCATGTTTCACTCGAAACGATTAGTGCTGACAATATTGATACTTCATTGAGTTTTACATTAAGTTATGATGATAAAAACCCAAGCAAGGTTGCGTATCCTTGAAAAACAAAACCTAGAAAATATACTGACAAAGCATTTAAATTTATTTACGATAACATTTATTTAAATAATACTATTGTCCCAGAACAAAATAAAAGTCTAAACCTTCATCGACTTTTTGCTAATACAAATGGTAATTTATCAAAATTCGATACTTTACCAATTTGAAGTACTAAAGATCATATTACTTCATCAGGGTGAAGTCTTGTTTACCTTAATACTGTATATAATCCTGTAGAATATAAAGACACCAAAAACTGAAAATTATATTTTGGAAACACTCCTTTTGATAAGTATTTCGACCAGAATAAGTTAAAAGTGAAAATCAATAGCATAACATATAATAAGAATCCTAAAAATTGCATTTTTACTTTTCATTTATTTTATAACAACACTCAAATAAAAGAAGATATCATTGAAGTAAAAAACAGTGTTCTAGATACATTTTCAAATTTTAATAAAAACTATACAATGCCTTACTTGAAAATATTTAAGGAACGTGAAACAATTACTCAACGTGGATGACACATAAAATTCAGAGGCAAACCTGAAAAAATTGAAGGCAAAGGATCTCATACACTTTTATTAGATGAGAACAAAAAAATAATTACGAGTGAAGAAGGAGCGAACAATCCATCTGGAATTGTTAATCACACTGATGGTGTGGCTGATTTTTTTCTAAACTATCAAGTACAAAAATCTATATTTAACACTGAAGAGTTTTTTTTCCCAAGAAGAGTCTATAGTTATGACAAAACTGATGTTAATAGTGTTTTAGATAATTTGCAGTTTACTTATATAGAAGCGATAGATTTTACAAAAAGCGATGATACTATTAAGGAAGCTGTTCTTAGCAATTTAAAATACAGTAAGATTGTTGATTTTAATGATCAAATTGAATTTGTAGTAACTAAAGAAGAAAATAAGGAAATAAATTTAATTCTGGATAAATTAATTGTGGATAAAGTTCAAGAAAAACTTTATGTTGCTATTAACTATAAACACTCTGATGGCAAAACATATTACAAGATTTACAATGTCGATAACCAATCTAAAATTATCACGAAAATTCAAAACTTGTGCGACAACTTAACATTAAAAGAGCTCGAAAAAAATAACTTTCCAGTTGAGTATTCTGATAAGAACATTAAACTTTTGAATTGAGATTTAAAAGATTCAGATTCATACAAATATGAATTTACTGATTTTACTCCAGACAATGTATTAGGAACAATAAGTGTAAAATTAAAAATTACATGACTTGACAATGATGTTTATACCTTAGAAAAAGATTTTGTGCTTCAGGGATTTATGACATATAAAAAGTATGTTGATGAGATGGTGAAAAACAATAATTATAAATTAAGTTTATTGAATGAAGATACTGAATTAAATAAAGATAAACTACCAAGCAAGAATAATGTTAAAGGAATTAGTGCGGATAAATGAACACTACAAATTAAAAATAATACAAAATCTAACGTTGTTTCCGATGATAAATTTAGCTTAAATTTAGATGGACTTACTGCCGAACCTGATGATTTGCAAGGTGTGATTAGCGTTAAAGGGTTAAAGTTAAATCTAAAATACGAAACCCTATCGGGAGCTGTTAGTGTTGTTAGTGCTAATGAGTTACAACCGCTTGAATTTACCGGCTTTACATTTTTACAAAAAGTATTAGATAATCAAAAATTCATTATGAAAACAAATACAGATGTATCAAACATATTTGCTGCTGAAGCAACTAGCGATATGTTTAATAATTTGAAAATGGAAATGGAAGAAAGTAATGATCCTCAGTTAGATAAAGGATTAATAGAAACTGTATCAAATGACATTACTCTTTCTAATAAAAATAACGAAAAAGCCGAAGTGGACATACAGATAAAAGTCAGATATTATTACAATGGAATTGATCAATCATCTGTTTACATCGAAAGTACAATTTTAGAAAAAATTAGTGGCTTCTTAACTTATCAAACATATATCGACACAATGGTTAAAGACAACAATTATGTTATTAATTTACTTGGAGATAAAGCTAAACTTCCAAGTATAAATGGCATTAAAAACAATCCTAATGAATTAACACTAACTATTTCTAATAACCCTAAATCAAGCGTTGTTCCAAACGAAAACTTTAGTATTGTATTTGATACATTTGAGGTTGTAAATAATGATGTAGAGGGAACAATTGAAGTTTTAAAATTAAAATTAAAATTAACTTATATTTCAGGAAGTGTGTTCAGCCAGTTAGCGTCTGTTAAGTTTACTGGCTTTACAACCTTACATAAAGAACTAGAGAAAGCAACATTTGAACCAATGGCGAATGCTGCTACTGATGTTTTTGCTAGCGAAGCGGAAACAAAACATATTACAGTTATTGTAAATAACATTCCCCAGTTAGATCCAAGTTTAATCTCAAGTAGTTTAAAAATTACAACACGTAATAATGAAACTGGAACGATTGAAGTCAGCGCTAACATTAAATATACTTATGATAAAAAGAACAAGGAATTTATTGAACGCACTTGTACAGGAAAAATTACAGGTTTCTTGACCTATCAAACTTACTTGGACACGCTTGTGACAAACCAAGGCAAGGATTTAAGTATTGCTGTAGCCAATGAAACAACATTAGGTGAAAGATTGCCAGAAGGATTCTTGGCGAACGAATTAAAATTAGAAATTAAAGATCACGATCATCACAGCTTAGTTAATAGAATGATTAAATTAAGTGGCGGTCTCAATCCAACATATAACAATTTAGATGGTTATGTTGAATTTACAGATTTAAAAATTGTTGTAGGCGGTGCAAGGGCTGATTTAACACAAACAATTAAAATAGATGGCTTTGATTCATACACGAAACAATTTGAACGTTTTGATATGAATTTAAAGTTCGTTGATCATGACAAATTCGGCACAATTTCAGTAGGAAATATAGATGTTATAGACACTTTACCAAGTTTGGTGGAAGTAAATACTAACCACGAATTAGTCTTTACAAATAATGGTAACACGATTTCAAATGCGCCTGATTACATAGTACATGAATACGAAGTAACTAAACAAGATGATGAAAACGGAACGATTGACGTCAAACTTACATTTAAACATAAAAATGCGATTGGCACATTAACAGAAACGAAAAAAGTTATTTTATCTAACTTTATTACAACCGACCAAGTTAATAACCAATTAAAAAGTATTAGCACTAATAACTTCTCAAACGATACGATTAAAGAGAAAATGCCATCATCTATTGTTAAAGAAGATTTTAAAAAGTTCTATACAACAGTTGATTGAGTAAAGAAGGTTGAGGTTGAGAAAACAAACATCATTTATGTAAATGATGAAGAAGGGAAAATCAGATACAATGTATCAATCAAAAAGCACGGCATTTCGCATACCATGACTGTCGAAAAAGATATGTTGACATGAAAACAATATTTACGCAATGAATTTAATGAATATATTTTTAACAACATACGTGGTAAACTTGGGGTTACTGTTAAAAAAGATCTTATTAAACCAACCTACAAAGCTAATGGTATTGATATTCTAAAACCAGGTGTTTACCCTTCTACCTTAGAAGATAATAACAACAATAATTATTTAACTTTCCATATTCAAGGTTTAAAATCATCTTTTAATAATATTAGTGAAATTAACAACGCCAAACATAATGAAATAACATTAAGAATTGACAAAACAGATAATACGCCAGTTACAGAAAACAGACCAGTTTGATTAGATCTTCAATTAAGTATTAAATTTACTAACCCTGAAGATATTCAGTACGGTAAGGTTAGTGTTACTATCATTATTACTCAAGACGACATTTCTCACGCAAGAGCGGAACTAAAAACAGACTTAAGCTTCTGATCATTAAATAATGAAATTGAAACAATCAAAAATAAAACAAAATCATTCATTTTCTCATCAGACTCGGAAAAAGTAGACAAAGCACTTGATATTTGAAAATCATATATCACACCACTTAAAAATAAACCTAGTTATACTTACTTCTATCAAAAAGTAAAGAAAGAGTACGATAAAACAAGTACGATGTGATATGGTAAAAGAGATGAATCAGTACAAAAAGAAATTGATATTGTTTTTGAAAAGATGGAAGTTGCTATTGATAATGCAACTGACGCCAAAGTATTAGAAAAAGAATTTGGCACATTGAATCAAGATGCAAAAACCACAATTGGAAAACTTAAACTTGATAAAAATATCGCAGACAATGAATTAGAACTTAAAAAATTAACTGAAGATTATGAGAACAAAATCTCAGAATTGCAAGGCGGACCAATTATCCATCACAGAAAGAAAGAAATTAATTTTGCTTCCGCTGCTTTATTAGCGATTGGATTAGCAGGTATTATTGGTAGTGGAGTGTGATTATTCTTTGCCGTTAAAAACTTAAAGAAAACTAGAAAGGGAGTGTAAGATGTACGATGATGATGAAGAAGTAGTTGTTGGCGAGATTCTTGAAGTTACTCAGGATCACGAAGTTCCACACCGGCCAATTCGTCGTGCCGACCCTTCAACTTTTAAAGTTAAAGGTGAGAAAACGCCAAAAAACAAGTGATTTTATTTCTTTATTATTGCAATTGTTTTACTTGTTGTTTGTCTTGCACTAACAATTTCTGGAGCCGCTACTCTATACAAATAAAAAATAAAAAGCAGGACGATTATTCCTGCTTTTATTTTAAAGTTAGCTGTGCGCTAACTTGGTGTAATGACATTTGGCTGCCCCAGTTAGATTCGAACTAACGCGTGTCGGTACCAAAAACCGATGCCTTACCGCTTGGCTATGGGGCAAAAATGGTGGGGGGGGAGGGATTCGAACCCCCGAATCCGAAGAAAGT
Source organism: Mycoplasmopsis equigenitalium (assembly GCF_024498255.1). Lineage (NCBI taxonomy): Bacteria > Bacillati > Mycoplasmatota > Mycoplasmoidales > Metamycoplasmataceae > Mycoplasmopsis > Mycoplasmopsis equigenitalium. The sequence goes on along the minus strand of NZ_CP101808.1, from coordinate 700,055 downwards.
GGGTTACAGCCACCCGCATTTGGCCGCTTTGCTACCCCCCCACATTATGTGTAAAGCCATATTATTATAATATAAATATTTAAAATTAGTAAGAAAAAACAAGCATTTATCTTTGCTTGTTTTATTTATTTGCTTCTAAATCACAATCCTTAATAATGTCTTCGACAAATTTGAAATCTTTGATCATGCAACCGCAAGCGTGTTCGTGACCCCCGCCGCCTCATTTAACTGCGACGTTGCGAACGATTGGTCCATTTGAGCGAAATTCAACACGAATTTGATCTTTTTCTTCTTCAAGGAATGTAACTCAAATTGGGTGACCTTCAATATTACCAATGATATTTGCTCGCATTCCTGAAAGCGTGTCCATATCATATTTCTTAAGATCTTTTTTAGTAATAACGATATAAGCAACTTTACCATATGTTTTGAATGAACTTTGGAGAAAACTGTTGTATCTTAAATCTTTTTTGGGAGTAATCATTAAATTTTTAATGATCATATTACGTTCACAACCTTTGTCCATTAGCTCGGCTACAATTCGCATTGTTCGTGATGATGTATTTTGAAATTGCAGTGCACCCGAGTCGGTGTGAATTCCTAAATAAATAAAGTTTAGTGCTTTTGGTGTAAGTTTTCATTTAGCTCTAAGAGCAAGTTCGGCAACCATTTCGGCGCCAGCAATATAACTTGAATCAACTCATCTAGTAACATTATCTAAGTCATCTTCATTTGGGTGATGGTCAATTCTTAAGGTTTCTTTAAAGGTATCAGGTTTAAGTAAGTGAGCGAATTCAATTCACCCCTTATAGTTGGCATCGACAATAATTGCTAATGCTTCCTTAATAAACTCCATACTTGGGACTTCATCATGTTTGCCGCCTAAAAACTTAAATAGTCCTTTGTCATCGCCAACAGCACAGACTTTTTTATTAGGATAGTTGATACGAATTGCTTCTCTTAATCCATACTGACTTCCAAGACAGTCGCCATCTGGTCGTTGGTGGTGGAAAATGACAATTTTGTCATATTTTTCAATTTTTTCCAGTGCGATTTGATAATTACCTACTTGCATTTTGCTCTCCATTTTTTAATTGCAGCATTTGCTGCATCGATTACTTTGTTAATTTCAGCGTAGTTTTTAACGCTAGCACCAGATGCTAAATCGTGACCCCCGCCATTAAACTTTGTTGCGATTTTGTTAACTTTTGGCCCCATTGATCTTAATCTTACGCGGTAAGATCCATCTTCTAACTCGACAAAGAAAAGTCAAATTAAGTAGTTTTCGACACCAGCTAACAGATTATTATAACGCGCAACTTCGTTTGCGCTTAAATTAAATTCTTGTTGAATATTTTTGCTAGCAATATAGTAAATTACATCATCCTTGGTTTGAAAATAAGTAAGAATGTGTCCTTGCATTTTTAAATCAACTAGTGTTTTCTTGTAAAGGTTTTCGTGTAATGATTTAAGATCGAATTTACCTTTTTCTAATAAATAAGCAGCATGCTTGAAGGTACGAGGTTTGGTATTTGGGAATAAAAAACGTCCCGAGTCAGTATTAATTCCTAAATAAATATGACTTGCTGCTTCTTTATTAATTTGTCATTTTGCGCGTTTGGCAAGCTCTGCTACCATTTCGGCAGCAGCCGCAAAACTAGAATCAACAAATGTGTAATCAAAATTAATATCACTTTCATTAGGGTGGTGATCAATAATTAAACGAGCACTAACACGTTCATCAAGCAAGACTTCAACATTTTGAATTCGATCCTTGTTAGCCACATCAACCACAACTCCTAACGAGTTTTTAAAATCAATTTTGTTTGCTGGATTGAATTTGTAATTCATAAAATCAAAAATTCCATCACTGTCGCCGACTACAAACACTTTTTTATGTTTGTAATTAAGACGGATTAGTTCCGCTAATCCGTGTTGCGAACCTAAACAGTCGCCGTCTGGTCTAGTGTGATGAAAAATAATGATGTTATCGTATTTTTCAATTGCTTCTAGAGCCTGTTTTCAGTTTCCTTTTTTCATATATCTCCTTTGCTAATTTCATCACCATTATTATATTGATAATTTGCTAATGCAGTGTTAATTTTAAAAATATATATTTTATATATATTATTTTTATGGCAAAAATTAGATAATATTTACCTTTTTCTAATAAAAAATAATTTTTCATATATAAATAGTGTAGATTAGCTTTCCTACAACGGCGTTAGAAAGCTAATTGAAAGGGGAAAAAATGAAAAAATCTAGAGTAATGCTTGGCTTTTTAGGCCTAGCATCTGCTGCATTTTCACTTGCAGCGATTAGTTGTGGTTCGAGCGAAGAACCAAAACCAAAACCAGATCCAAACGTTCCTAAAGGTGTAGCAAAACTTGCAAATGACAAGTTTGCTAGTAAACGTTTTGATCAAGAAAATGATGGAAAAATTGTTTTTGGTTCGACTTGATCAAGTCGTGATGTGCAATGAAAAGCATTTGAAGCCGTAATTAAGGTATACAACGAACAAATGAAAAATGAAAAAGGGTTCATGCCAGTTGAACTTAAATCAATCGCTGGTGGATACTCAGGGGGAACAACCGACGTTCAAAGTAAATTATCAGGTAAAGATGCTAAAGCGTTTTACAACCTTACTGCTAACTACGCACCAGTTCTTTCAATGTTAGCTGGTGAAGGGATGTTATTAAACTTTGACGATGATGATGAAACAGTTGCTGTTAAAAAAGATGTATTTTCTGATTCAGTAATGGTTTTAAATAGTAACACAACTAACATTGTAAATGATGGTATGTGAATGGTTCCCGCCTTCAAATCAACAACTGTTATGTCAGTTAACGCGCCAGTAATGAGTTACATTATTGAAGGTCTTGTATCAAAAGGGGCAAAAATTGATCCTGCATTTACAGAATACTACAACAACCTTAAAACACAAGGTGCAGCTGACCGTGCTGAAGTTGCTAAATTATGAGGTGCTGTAAAATCATCAATTGTTGCTGATGCTTACAAAGATTTAATAATTGGTTTTGACACATTCAGAATTTATAACCAATTAGTTGAATTTGCTAAAGTTGCGCAAGACACATTTGAAGAATCATCAAAAGGTGTTAACTCACAAGTTCACTTTTTAGGACTTGATGATGCAATCGGTTTCCTTGAAACCATTGCTTTTGCATCAGTTAATGCAAATCCAGATGAAAGCTTTACCAGAATGATTACTAAAGATAGTAACAGACAAGTTGACTTTTCACCATTCGCATCAACCGAAGCAACAGTTTATAAAAACTTTGCAAGTATGTTTGATAAATTAAAACCAATTATGGGTAACGGTGCCGTTGTTATTAACGGTAAAGGTGTTTATACATCAAATACATTTATCGAACACAAATTTGCACTTTGAGTTGGCTCAACTGCTGGTTACAAATACAACCGTGTTGATGCATCTGATGTATATAAATATGGAACAAACGAATACGAATTAGAAAGAATTGAAAAAGTTAGCGTTAGAAAAAAAGATAACTTAATTGGAATTGGGAAATATTCAAACCCAGTTAAGAAATTCGATATTGATAATAGTTCAATTAAGAAATACGACTATATAACAAAAGACGAAACCACATGAAATAATTTTGAAAGCAATAAAGCAGCTATTACCAGTAATTCTAAAATTTCTCTTGTTGACGCTGGTCAAGCAGCAGGTTTAGATGCTGAAATTAACGGCGATGCTAACATCGTTAAGTTAGGAGAAATTATTGCTGCTATAGGTGATGGTAAAAAAGAAGGCGATTCAAAAATCGCTTACTTAATTAAAGATATTACTGACAGCAAAATTAAAAAACTTGCAAAATCACAAAGTACAAAACGGGTAAACGATAATGAATTATTCATTTTACCTACAACTTCAAAATTAACTTCACAAGACGAAAAAGATGTTTTCTATGGTCAAGGTCCTTCGATTATGGGTATTCACGCCAACGATGCTGAAGACTATGCAACCAAAATGTTTATGAAATGATTAGTAACCGATAAGAAATACGACATCGGAAGCAAAACTCAAGTAGTTCCTACTCAATACATTTCAGAAGAAGCATCTTATATCTTCGCTAAAAAAGGTTTTGAAAACAACGACCTATCAAAAGCGAACATCTTCCTAAAACATGCTTATGATGTTTATACTAAAGTTTCAAAAGAACCAGAAAAATATGTTCTTTTTGAAGAATTAGGTGACGCACAAGGAAGCAAGTTCCGTGATAGTTTCAACGCTGCCTACGCAACCGTTTCAACCCACTATGCAAACGGTGAAGCAGCAAAAGTAACAACATACGAAGAAATGATTGTTAAAAAAGTTAAAGAATCTAACGGTACATTATTTAGCTAATTCAAAACCAAAAAATATGAAATGCCAAACCATTTCATATTTTTATACATCACTAAAGGAATAACATGAAAAGAAAAATATGATTATTAACTCCATTACCATTTACAGTTGCTGCAGTTGTTAGTTGTGCTACATCAAATACTTCAAGCAACAGTGAATTTTTAGGCGCATTTACACCAAAGTATGATGTAGAAAATGAAAGCGAAGGAATTGTTGAATTTACAAATGAGCAAAAAAGTATGATTGATGCCGAAATGAATGAGATCATTTCGCTTGATAAACTTAATTTACAATTTCACTCACCCCTTTCAATTAATTCGGTTTATTTAGATTTGCACGATCTTGTTAATCGTTTTTACTTAGTAAAAGTAAACGATGTTAAGTATATGATCGAGCTTTCACAGTTGCCAGTTAAGGATGACTTGCCTAGAGATGTTGCACTTGATGATACAATAAATCAATTTAATAATAAGCGTAGTTTGATTTTCAAGTTTCACACACTAGATAAAAAAGTAGTTATTAATTACACATATCGGTTAGAAACCGATATTCAAATGAAATTTACATTGCGACCAAAACAACTTAATCCTTCTTTATCGCTTGATGATCCCAATATTCAAAAGATTAATGTTGATTGAGTAAATATCAATAACTGATTTGAAGGTGAAATTGTTAGATGAAAAGATGGAGACACGGCCGAAGTTAAAGTTTTAAGTATACAGCCAGGTGTGAGTGATATTAATGTTGGCGAAACTTATACAATTCGTTTAGCAGGAATTGACACACCAGAAAAAGGTGTTGGTTCCGGTGCTGATTATAAAAAATCACCTAAATGAGAACATCAATTTGCTGAGTTAGCAACCAAATTTGCCGTGAATACTTTACCTTCGAAAACTGTTGTTCGACTTTTCCTTGATGGTAAAGGTGTTGATAAATTTAATCGTATCCCTGCTGACATTTTCTTTGGTAAAGATTTTAATATTTCATATAACACTGAAATTGTTAGAAATGGTTGATGTTTACCATTTAGTGGTGGTAACAAGTCTGAAAATACAATTAAAGGAACTTTGAAATATTACACATTTTTTGAAATGGCTAAGGCAATGAAATTTGCAAAAGAAAATCGCTTAGGTCTATTTCAAGATTTTGCTAATGAAAAAACGATCGCAACCAAAGTATATTTAACTAGAAGTAATACTGGTTACCATACTTTTATGGAAGAAGACGAAGACTTAATTTATAAATATAAAGATAAGATGTATCCAAACTAGAAAAGGAATAATATGATTTGACTAAATAGATTAAAAAACTGAATTATAAAGCAAGTAATTCGTCCCAATGAAGAAGATAACAAAGAGTTGGAAAGAATTAACGCTAAAATCGAAGACAATAGCCAAAGCAATGAACAAATTCCTGCTATTGAACTTAAAAATGTTTCGATTGATTTTGGTGAAACATTAGCAGTTGATGATGTAAGTTTTAAGATTCCGCAAGGTAAACTTGTAACACTGCTAGGACCTAGTGGTAGTGGTAAAACGACAACCCTTAATGCTATTTCAGGCTTGTTAACAATTACAGGTGGTAAGGTATTTTTCAATGGTAAGGATGTAACCAAACTTTCACCACAAAGAAGAAAGCTAGGTTTTGTTTTTCAAAACTACGCCCTTTATCCACATATGAGTGTTTACGATAATATTGCCTTTCCACTTAAAAATGATGAAGATTGACAAAATAATATTCGTATAAAAAGACAGTATGCAGAACTTAAAATTGCTATGATTTATCTAAAACATTTAGGTGCTACAAAACAAGAATTAGAATCGTTAGAAAGATTATTTACGCTATATAAAAAAGTTGGGCGAATAACTGATATTGAATATTCAAATTTCATCTCTGAACTTAAATATGATTACGAAACTGCTTTGACAAATTACAAAATTAGTAAAGTTCGTTTTCAAACCGAATTAGGTTTGAATTCGAAAGATAGTATTACTAAAATTGAAGGTTTTAAAAACGAACGTAAAAAGCTTTTAAATAAACTACAAGAAGAGTGAGATGTACAAGTTGCTTTAGGGATGCAAAATAGTTTAGCAACCTCAAGTTCAGCGTTAAACTCAATAGATAAATCACTTTTAAAATGTACGAAATTAACAAATGAAGAGATAGAACAACGTTTAAATTTGCTTACTAAATTACAAAAAGAATTAAGTAATTTTAATTATTTAAATCACAATTGCACTGTTAATAAAAAAGCGGTTGATTTATTGTACCAAGTTAATATCACAATTCAATTTTATCTTCATCAAAAAAACCAACAAGAAATCACTGAAAAATATCGTGAATTAATAAAACAGAAAAAACAAGAACTCAATGAAAAACGTTCAATTTACAAAGAAAAAAGCAGAAATAATGTTCAGAAAAAACGTCTTAAAAGAAACTATAAATATTTAACAATGTTTGCTTGAAAAAGACACGATGATGAATTCAATTTAATTGCCACAAAATATAATTTGAAAAACGCATTAAAAAACAAAACCCTAGCAAATGTATTAACTGAAGAAGAAAAGAAAACAATTGAAGAGTTAGTTGAGAAATTTGTTATTAGTGTTCGTAAGGCGATTCATAAAGAAGTTATGGAAGTTGCTCACAGAGTTGAGATTGAACGTAATTTACAAAAGAAACCAACCAAGTTATCAGGTGGTCAACAACAACGGGTAGCAATTGCGCGGGCAATTGTTAAAAAACCACAAATTTTATTAATGGACGAACCCCTTTCTAACCTTGATGCTAAATTAAGAATTTCAACTCGTCAATGAATTCGTGAAATTCAACAAAGCCTTGGTATTACAACTGTTTTTGTTACCCACGACCAAGAAGAGGCAATGTCGATTAGTGATATCGTTGTCTGTATGTCGATGGCGCAAGTGCAACAAATTGGGGCGCCAATGGAGTTATATAACAGACCTGCTAACTTATTTGTTGCAAAGTTTTTAGGAATGCCTGAAATGGGTATTTTACCTGGTATTTATGAAAATGGAAAACTTAAGATTTTAAGTAATGAATTTGATAATTTTGAATTTAGCGGATTAAAGGAAAATACACCCCTTCTAATCGGAACACGTGCTGAAGATTATGAAGTTAAAAAGACTAAACAAAAAGCGACTCTTTTTGGTGTGGTTAAGGCAATTGAAAATCTTGGTAAAGAAAGTAAACTAATTGTTAAAATGGAAACCAAGTTTGGTGACTATGATCTTAACTTTTTGGTTGATAATGATTTACATTACAAAATTAATGATGAAATTTTCTTTAGTTTACCATTAAACAAACTTCACATTTTTGAAAAAGATTCAGGAGAAAGGGTGCGCTATGAAATTAAAAAATAGTTTTCTTTCCACTTTTACAAGTAATAAACTTTTTCATAATTTAGCTGTTAAAAAACAAGCAACAAACAAAGAAGAAGCGTTAGCTGGTTCAATTGTTGATAAAAGAACACCAATCTGGAAACCAATCACAATGTTGATTCCAACATTTGTTATTCTTGGTTTATTCACCATTATGCCGCTATTTTTCAACCTATATTATGCTTTCTTCAAGGAAACATATTTTAGCGATGGTTCAAAAAAAGTGGAATTTACATTTGAAGCATTTGTTGATTTATTTACTAAAGAGCCAACATTTGCTGTCGGAATTCGTAATTCATTAATGTATGCGTTGATTATCTTACCGTTAGAAATCGGAATTTCTCTTGTGATTTCATCAGCAATCTCGACACTAGTTAGAAAACGAGCAAAAGGATTTTGACAAACAGTTTTCTTTCTTCCTTATATTACAAACATTGTTGCTATATCGCTTACATTCACGCAAATCTTTAGTACAAATGGAATGTTCAATAGCATTATTGGTAGAAAAGTAACTTGATTAGAATCTGGTGATATGTATGGCTTCAAACCATTGTTAGTTATGATTACGCAAGGGATTTGATCGAGTTTGGCTTTTAACATTTTACTGTTAACAACAGCAATGTTATCGGTTGATAAAAACCTTTATCGCTCTGCTTCAATTGATGGAATTGGTGGAACAAAACAGTTTTTTAACATTACCCTTCCTTCAATTCGTGGCACGACAAGATTCTTAATTACAATGAGCATTATTAGTGGAATTAAGGTTTTCCCACTTGCATTATTTAACAATGATGTAGCCGAAGCAACAGGAAACGGTGCTTCAACATTAATGTTATTTGTGTATGGACGTACTGGTATTGGTGATTTTAGAATGGCAGCATCATCAGCAATTAGTTTATTTATTATTGGTGTTAGCTTTTCAATTATTGTCCGGGGCGGATTTCAAGCCATTATTAGAGCAACGAACAATTTAGGAGAATATCATGTTTGAAAGAAAATTAAAAATTCAAGAGTGATTAACAAAGCGCAAATTAAATAGAAATAGAGATAAAACCGGACAACAAGTACGCGAGTCATCGGCAATCTATTTGGTGACGGTTGCGTTTCTTAAAATGTTTGTTTTATGCTTTTTTGGTTTAATTATTTTTTTCCCCTTTGCTTTTATGATTTTAGTGGCAATTATGCCCGATTTACAAGCTAATAAATTAAATGCTGAGTTTATTATTATTCCCGAATCGGTAAATTTCAATAATTTTACTCGTGCTTTTGACTCGAGTTATTGACAATCATTATTATTAACATTCTTAAATGTTTTGATTTCGATTGTTTCAAAAATCTTTGTCGTTATGCTAGCGGGTTATGCCTTTTCACTTAAAAAATGATGAGGTAAAGAATTTCTTTGGGGTGTTTTTATTGCTTTACTTGTGCTACCAGAGGTAGCATTAATGACGGGTCAGTATAAAGTAGCGCTTTTACTAGAACAAAACATTCCTGGTGTTGATTTTAGAAAAACATTTGTCGGAGTTTTAGCAATTATTGCCTTACCATTTATGGCATCAATTTTTAACGCACTAATGTATCGTAATGCCTTTTCTTCAATCCCAAAACGAATTAAAGAAGTTTCAACGGTTGATGGGGCAAGTGGTGCAACCTACCTATTTAAAATTGCAATGCCAATGGTGCGGCCAATCACACTTACAATTGTGATTTTAACCGCCTTAGCAGCTTGAAACAGTTATCTTTGACCTGCTTTAATTGCTGGTGGTGATTATAAAATTATGTCAGTATGATTGTTTGGTGTTGGTCGTCTTGAACTTGATGGTATTGATCGAATTATGCAAAACGTGAAAATGGCTGGTGCAATTATCGCCATTTTCCCAATGTTCTTGTTCTACTTTATTTTTAGAAAAAGAATTATGAATGCTGTATCAAACCAAGGGAGTGCAATTAAGGGGTAAAGATGAAAAAAGGAATCAAAGTCCAAACAGTTGTTTGAGCATTTATGTTGTTGGCAAGTATTGGAATTATTATTTTCTCTACAATTATGATTATTAATTGTCAGGAAACAATTAAGATTTCAGAACTTGTTGATATTGATGATAGTTATATTTTTAAGGCTAAAGCTGGTGTAGCGTATGGAATTGGTTTAATTTTCTTTTCGCTTGTTATTTTTATCATTGGATTATATGTAACTGCAGCTGGTATTAAATCATGAAAATATAAGACACAGGAGGAATAATGGCTAAAACAACAAAACTTAAATTATTATTACTGTCATCATTAGCACTAACACCTGTTTTAGCAAATTCGTGTATTTTGAAACTTGATGAAAATTTACTAGCCGCACGCAAATTTGCTAATGACAATTATTTTATTAATTTACCTAAATTTGAAGAAGTAAATAAAGATGCAACCCCACAACAAATTATTCTGTCACAGGACATCTTAAAAAGTAAATTTTTATTAGTCAAAGAAGAATTTGCCAAAGTACAATTTAAAAAGTGAGGAGCAAACGACAAAAACGTTGAGACTATGAGTTTTGAAGACGTTTTTGAAGTTTATAACCACTATTTAAAACAAACTCCATACTCAATTAATTTGTACGAAAACTATGACAAACTTTTTACAAAGAATAGCCAAGGAATAACTAGTGTCGGTGACTTTGATATCGCCTTGCCTTCAAATGATGTTATTTTCAACTATTATTTTTACAAAGTTCGAAAACTATTAGATAAAGTTGAAGATTTTGATATTGCGTACAAAAAATTAATGAAACAACTAGTTGCCTGAAGAATAACCATTAATAACAAACAAAAGCAAGGGATGATGTGAGCACTAAGTCCAATTCAGTTAACAAGAAACTTGAAAGACGCAACATCAAATTCACCAACTGATGGAACTAGTCTTTTTAAGGAAGTTATTACCGACGAAAATTTACTTGAAGAGTTTGCTAATGATCCTGAAAAATTCATAGTAGATCATAAAGATTTATTAGTTGATATCGAAGCAATTAAAAATTCTGATGTCCAAAAGAGTTTGAGACGTCTTATATCAGTTAATATTAAAAATTTCGGTGCTTCACAACGTGAAGTTTTAAGATTAGTAGCCAATTTATTATTTATTAATGGATTTAGTAAAATGCAAGTTTCGTATGCAATTGATACAACAAAAAAAGAACTATATTACTTTTTAGAGGCATTTAATAAAACTGCAAATTCATGAGTTATTTATGATGTTCAACAACATATTGAATTATTAAAAACAGATCCTAATGCTGAACTTAAGTTTTTGACAGCGTTACCTTCAAATTGAAAACGAATTGTTGTTAGTTTAGATAGTAGTAGCGATAATTATTTTGCCACTGTTTTGCCAACATATTATTTTGGTGACACGCCTACACAAAAGAAAGAAAATGCTAAAAAACTAGCCGAATCCTCAAAACGTGTTTACGAAAATTCGATGATAAAATAATAAACACAATTAAGCAGCAAATCAAGAAAATATCAACGTTTTTCGTTGATATTTTTTAATTTACGTATTTTCAAATTAGTCTTAATTTAAAACAAATTTTAATTCTTTTTTACCACTTACTTCTTTGTATTCATAATTTATTTTTACTATCTCGTTTTCATCTTTTAATTTAGATTCGATTTCTGGATATTTCCCAAAAATAAATGATGATAATGGATCAATAAAGTATGTTTCCAAGGTTGTGACTAGTCCTCTCCCGCCTAAACTACTATCATATTTTTTAATGATTTGTTTATATAATTCTTTTTCATCGCCAACATCTGTATGATTGATAATGTATCTTTTCTCTTTTAGCATTTTAATAACTTTATTGAGTTTATGTTTAATAATGTTTGTACAAATTTCTACATCTTTTTCTGTTATAGGATTAAAAGGAATAATATTTTTAATTCCAATTCTGTTTAATATTTCAGGTCTTTTTAATTCGTTATTAAAGTAGTTAATAACCTCTTTTTTAAAGTGTTTTCTTGCCCCTTCTTTGTCGTTGATATCTTTGATATTATTTGCGCCTATATTAGAAGTAAAAACAATAAATGTTTCAGAGAAATTAACTAATTCTCCTTTAGATGATGTTAATCTACCATCTTCTAAAATTTGTAAAAACTTATCAAGAATTTTTCCGTTTGCCTTTTCAATTTCGTCAAACAATAAAATAGAAAACGGCTTTTCTAATACAGCATTAGTTAATTGGCCACCAGCCTCGTACCCAACATATCCGGGAGCAGAACCGATAAGTTTTTGATCTGACTCTTCATGGTTGTATTCCGACATATCAAATCTTATAATTTTATTTTCATCCCCAAATACAAACTCGCTTAAAGTCTTTACTATTTCGGTTTTTCCGACACCAGTTGGACCTGCCAAAAATAGAATCCCACGTGGTTTGTTAACATAATCTGCAGATTGTGCTGCGCCCTGCAATCCTACAAAAGATCTAATAAGGGTGTTTTTAATTGCTTTAATCGCCTCATCTTGTCCTTGAATTCTCTTTTTAAATTCATTTTCTAGCTTAGCAATTTTGTCATATTCAATATTTTCTCATTCGGATTCCTTTTTGTCAAAATTTACTAATCTATATAAGTCTTTAAAGTTATTTATTCTTTTTTCTTGTGTGCTATTGTTAAACATTAATACCTTAATAAATTGTAATATTTCTCTAAATGACATATCATCTGTTATCGATACAGCCTGTTCAAAAACATCTCCTTCTTCGTAAAAATCCGGGATAAATTTTTCAATAATATTTTTCATCTTTTTAAAAAATATTTTTCTTTCTTCTTTATTTGGTTTGGGAATATTTATATATTGAACTTCTTCATTGTTTTTTAGAGCAATTGAAGAGAAAATTTCAGTGTTTTTTGTTATGAAAATTAATTTTATTTTTGAGTGTAGATAATGTAAGGTTTTTTGACTATAAAAGTTTGTAAAAAGTCCAATAACTTTAGCAATTTGATTTAATGTTGTTTCTTGATTCTTATCACTAAAAATAAATTCGGATAAATCAATAATAAAGGCGGTTCGTGTGTTCATAACTGATTCAGAATTTTCCAAAATCACATTCATTTTCTGTGCTATTGTATCTATAAACTCATTAAATGTTTTTTCTCCTTGTTGCCCTGAAGAAAAAACGTCTTCAACATCATCTTCATTATCATCCTCATTTGCTAATGTAGATATTTTTATTTCCCCTTCATCAACTATAGCGTTTGTGAACGACGGAGAGTAATAATATAAATCGTTATATTTTTCATTGTGTAGCAATATTGTTAAATATTCCGCTAAATTTATATAGTTATTAGGTTCTAGTTTTTTGTTTTCGTATTTAATTGGCAAGTCGAATAGATTGGGGTATGTAAAATCCTGAGTATTCCCTTTTAAAATTAGGATATTTTTTATGTTGAGTTTTATTTTTAATTGGTCTCTGATTGTTTTTATAAAAGACATTATTTTTTCTCCTTAGTATTTATTTTTGAAATGCTTTTGTAAAGCGGTTTGGCGTTTGAAAATTCTCTAATTATTTGTTTTTGTCTAATTTGAATGTTCCGTTTTTCAAGAAATTCTCATAATTTTTTGCTTGTTTCTTCGCAACAATGCTCCTTATAATCCCCAATTTTGTATTCTATTTTTAATTCTTCGCTAATTTTTAAATCAAACGATTCATTTTTTTGGTTTTTAAAATGATAAACGAAATACATCTGCCCAGACTCATCTATTTTTCTTTCTATTTTTCTTTCCTTAACAAGATAGTATCCACGTATTTTCGATAAACCCTCAGCGACAACTTTTTCCAATTCCTTCATTTTTTTATATGAAAATTCTTTCGAACCAATAAAAATATTAAAATCATTTAATTCTTGATAGGTTTTTAATGATAACACTTTATTTTTAAAATAGAATTTTAAATCCGGTAGTCCACTAAATTTATTTTCTATTTTTTTGTTGATTTCAAATAAAATTTTTTCACGAAATTCACTTGCACATTTTTTATTGAGTATTTCATCAATTATTGTCCCAATATTTTCATCATTTATTAATAGTTGCTTATTCTTTATTATTTCTAAAGCATCAGATACTAACAAACCGTATTTATCTATTCATTCATTTATGCTGAAACTTTTATTAGAATATTCAAAGTTTGAATATAAATCCGAATTTGTAATTGTTGATATAAAATTTGTAATTTTCTTAATTAATTCGTCTTTGTATTTTTGTAGTACAAAGGATGCATCTTCATTTGAATTTATTGTCAGTTTTTGGTCTTTTGTCTGCTCGATTTTTGATAGTTCTAAAATTTTAGTATTTAAAAATTTCTCAATCCCCTTGTTTTTATCAATGTTAAGGTTTTTAATTTTTTTTATTGCATCTTGGCATATTAATGAAATTTCATTCTTGTCATAATCTGTTAAGGTAACAGATATACGCATCGTATGAGACATTATTTCTCCTTTCTTTTTTGTTTTTCATAACTAGCAATGATATTTTTAATATTTTCTAATATTTTTTTTAACTCTTCATATTTCTTTTTTGCTTCTTCATAATCCCACATATTTACATTGTTTTTTGGGTTGTTTTGGTTGTGGGAAATATCATTCCTGATTTTTCTAAGTTTGTGTAAGTCATTTTTTTCTTTATTACTTAAATTAGCACTATCTATTTTTTCAGACATATCTTTTCCTTTGCGATCTTTCAAAGCGCCTTCAACAACTTTAAACATTTCTAGCGCTTCATCTTTATAGGATTTTTTTAGTTCTTTAAGGTCATTCATTTTGATCGCCTCTCTCTTCTCTAGTATTTGCTCCATCTCCCTTACCTTAAAGCCATATAATTCTCTTTCTATTTTTGAATTTAAACTATTAATTTTAATATCTAGCTTTTGTAAATCATTTGTTTCGAGTTGTAACGCTTTTGAAATTTCAGATTTTATTGATTCATATGATTTATATAGATTTGTATTTTTTAGCTGTTCAACCGTATCTTTCGAGTCAAAACTAAAATAATAGATATTTAATATGTCTATAAACATATTTATATTCAATTTTTCTACAAGTGCAATATTTTTAAAAATAATTGTTTTGACATTATCGTTTGTTTTGTTGTTATGTATAAGGTTTTTTGTAATGTCTAAAAACGGAACATATAATAATTTATCAAACCCATTTTCAAAATATTTAATAGGATTTAAATGGTCTACAAACTTTGCTCTGTCATATTTTTTGTTTTCGTCTAATTCGTTTATAACAATATGTAGTTCTTTAAGAGAGAATGTATTAATATCATCGTAAATTCTTTTTATTATGAATGATGTGAGATTGTGATCGTTAATATCTAAAATTTTGCTTAAAAAATTATTACTTAAATTTTTGGCTCAAATATTGTAATATTTTTCGTAAATTTCACTTTTTTCATCTTCAGTATTCGGTACAAGAATGATTGTAGATCTATGATTTTCAATTTTCGTAGCCTCGTTTTCTATTATTAAATTAAATGTTTGTTTATATATGCTGTGCCATTTACCTTCAAAGTAGATGAATTCATCATTTTGAAAAAAATTTCTTATTTGCTCTAATTTTTCATTTATTTTGTTAAATTTTTCGTTATATACAAATAAATCATCTATATCTAAACGGGAATCTAAAGGAACCTCAACAAGTTTTTTGAGCGATTCATCATCAAAGTTCGTTAAAATTTGTTTATTTAATTGTTTTACAATAAAATTGTATTTTTCAATATTTTCGCTAATTTCTTTACAAAGAATTTCACTAGCAACATCACCATAGGATAATATAATGTTATTTTTATTAGCATCAAAATTTAAAACAAAGGAAATTTCTTTTTCTAAGAATACAATTTTTGCTTCAATGAGTTTTGAATCAAACAATTCTCTGTTTTTTTCAATACATTTATTTTCAATAACTTCGTTATATGACTCTAGAATTTCCTTGTTTGAGGCAGAGTTTGGGAATTTATCATTTATTTTTTCGTCTTCGTATTTAGTATTAATAACAGGTTTTGTTCTCGGTTCGTTTTTTATTTTATCTGAAATAGGGGATTTATAGAAGTATATGTTCTCTTGAATCGTCTCTTTTTTAATGCCTCTTGTATTTGAGTTTTTAAAACGTTTTAATATTAAGGGGTGTAACTCTACATTACCGATCATTAATTCTTCAAGATTAATTTCTGGATTATTATTTTTAATAAATTCTAATTCAAACAAATCCTGAATTCTTTTAATAATAAAATTATTGAATTTTTCGTTTAATCCGAATTTTTTCATAATTAACTCAAAAAACAATGAATCTTTTTGTTCTAAATTTTCATACAAAGTGCACAAAATGAAAAAATCTAGTTCTTCAAATTCGCTATCTTTAGATTCGATATATCTTATATGGTATTGAATAAAAGGTAGCGCAATCTTAAATAACTTCTTCATATATATCTTCTCCTTCAATCAGTTCGATTCCCTCTTGTTTTTTCTGTCAATGGTCGATGTATTTAATTAGTAATTTATTTTCCTTAAAATCATTACGTATATCGTCATAGTAGTCAAAAGCCCCAATCAAAAACAGCAAATTTTTTGTTCGTGATGCGGCTACATTTATTCTCTCTTCTTCAGCAAGAAAAGAAATATTTCTTTTACCAACTTCAAACGATGTACCGTTAAATTTATTTTTAGATCTAACAAAATCAACAATTATAATTTCTTTTTCTTTACCTTGGAAGTTATCTATTGTATCGATTTTTATATTTAAGTTTTTTAATTCTTTGTTTTTATTAATTAAATGTCTTACTATTATTTTTTGTGAAAGCGTTAGGCAAATAACACCTATCTTTCCGGTAAGTTTTTCAGGTGCATTTTCATATACCAATTTTTCAAGAATTTTGATAACTATGAACGCGTTATATTGATTAAATAATGATGAAAATGCTATATTTAAATCTTTAAATTCATCAATTTTTTTTAATAAACTAGTTTGGTCAAAAGCTTCATCGGTTTTCGTTTCCATTTTAATTGTACTAATGTATCTATGAGATAATCTAGTTGTATCTATAACGAAAATCTTCTGATCTTCATCTTTAGTAAATTTAAAAGTATCAAAATCTGAACGATCTTTCCCGTTTTCAAGTTTTTCGTCATTATCATAAAAATTATTAACTAAATTTTGAATCGTTGGGTTAAAGCGATATTGTTTGTTTAGAAAGCTATAAACCATAGATTTTTTATCTTTCTGCTTTTTAATTTTTTTGATTTGATTTTTGAAAAATGGTGTCGTGAATGTTTTATCAATTACCTCACAAAATTTTCTACAATTATTTTCAGATTCACTATTTTCGAAATCTATATTAAAAAGTTCTTTAAAATTATTTTTATAGACATCAATTTCATTATTTTCAATTTGCCCATTTTTGATTAGATTTTTAATTTTGTTTTCAATTGAATTAAAAATATTTTTTAAAAAATCGTCCGTTTTAAATTCTGAGGTTGGGGGCAATTGTTTATAATCCCCGCACATTATAAATTTATGTGAAATATTTATTCTCGCCAAAACTTCAGGAGTGTTTGATTTAGACGATTCATCCATAATAACAGTGTCGATAGGGTAATCAAACCAAATATCTTTGGGTTCGTTTGTTGTTAACTCTAGTTTTGTCTCAGCAGTAGTGGTATATGCCAAAACGTTTATCAAATTATTTTCTTCAATGTATTCTTTAAATTCATAATTTTTTTCATCGTTTATTTTTTCATTTGAAGTAAAATTTTCCAACAATTTATTGTTAGTATCAGGTAAGTGTTTTAATGCTTCCTCAAGGTATTTATATATACCATCTTTATCAAAAAAAACGATACCCTTTGTTTTAAAAATTTTACACAATGTTTCAATTAAGGTGTTTCCCTTGTCTCGAAAATTACTGATAATAGCTTCGTTATCTTTATATTTATTAACGTTTCAATAACTTTTATAAAGTTCATTATTTACAAACTTATCGAAAGTAAAATTAAGAGTTTCATTGTCTTTATCATATTCCCGATGCTTGGCACAGTCGTACAGAATTTCAGATATTTTTTTATTAGTAACTTTGCAAATATCAGCGTTTTTAATATTGTATATTTTATTTCATACAACATATGGAATGTAATTTTTACTTTGATTAGGAAGGAAAATATCTTCCAAAGAATTTTTTGCGTTCAAAATATCAGATTTTTGCAATTCTTTTCTATTTGTATCTTTGTTTAAGAGTTTGTTTTTGATTTTAATTAAAAAGTTTTTATATAAATTATCAACATTAAAAATATTTGTATCTTTTTCGTCGCTATTAATTTTTCGTGATTTTTTGTAAATTATAATATTAGGATCATCTTGATTTTCGTTATTAAATCTTTCCAAACAATTGTTAATTGCTTCATGAGTGGATGAAACGATTAAAACATTAGAATTATTATTTACAAAATGTTGAATCGTAGCACAAATGGTTTGTGTTTTTCCTGTTCCGGGAGGTCCTTGTAAGTAAAAAGTGTTGTTAGTGGAAATCATTCCTCTAACTGCTTCATATTGTTTATCATTTAATTTTCATTTTTCTTTGATATCATCACTTAACTCAGCTTTAAATTCTAGTAAAGACGGGTTTAGTAAAGAGGGAAACATTAAGGGGTTGCGAACATAACCTTGCTTTGCGTTTTCAATTGCAAATTTATATCTTTTTAATTTAGCTACCAAACCGGGGTCGTATATAGCTGCATTTAAAATATCTGGTCTATTTTCATCGACAAATAATGGAGTTAAAGTGTAAGGGAAAAAATCATTTTCTTGGTTTTTATTATTTGCATTTACTTCTATCATAGATATTTGATAGAAAAAACACTTGTCTTCATTAACGATTGTTTTAAAATATTTTTCACGCCCTTCTTTTATTTTTTTTATAGAATTCAATTCCTTTTCGAGCATAGAAATATTGTCATTTTTTGATTTAATTTTGTTATCGTTATCAATAATTTTATTTTGAAGACTTTCAACAATAGAATTATTGCTGTCAATTTCATCCTGAATTGCTTTTTTATTATTTTCGTTCTCTTGTAGTTTAATCTTGATTTCATTTTCTTGAGACGACAAATCTTGTTTTTTATTAGTTAATTCATTAATTTTTGGTTTGTCATTTTTTTGGTTAGGATTTTTGATTTTGTTTTTTTTATCATTCTTCTTATTTTTCAGTTCTTCTTTTTGATAGTTTTTGATATTTTGTTCTATTCCCTTTTTTTCTTTATTTATGTTTTCTAAATCACTTGTTAAATCATCTATTTTGCTTTGTATGGAATTCACGCGGTATTTCAGAGAGCTGATATCATTATTTTTTTTCTCAATTTCTATATTCAATTCAGTATTTGTTGATTGAAAAGATGAAATCTCTTCATTTTCAGATTTTATTTTTTTCTCAACTTCTTTACTTTTATTGGTTATTTCGTATAATAATTCATCAAGTTTTATTTCTCGATTTTTTAAAGAAATAGTTCATTTTTGGAATACATCTCCATTATCTGTTTCTGCCTTATAAACTTTAACTTCTTTTTTGTTATTGTTGTTGTTTAATCTATTTGTAACCACCATCACCAGGTCTTCATATCCTTCTGACGAAATTTTTAATCTTCCTTTTTCATCCTCTATAAGCTCTTGTTTAAATTTGCGATTTAGAGAATTATTAAATATTTTTTCCTCATTATTAGAGCTATCTTTTTGATTAAAATCTATATATGAAAAAAAACTATCGAAAACCTTTAATTCACTTGCGGGGTCTGAAAATGTTTCTTTTGATATAGTGGGCAAGTAGTCATTTTTTTCTATTCATCCTTGAATATTTGTCATTTCGTTTTTTTCTACAAATTTGACTTTAAAGCTTGGACCTAGATAATTTGGCAATGAAGTTTTATAATGAGTATTCGAAAATTCAATTCTTGTAATATCTCAATTAATTGAAACATTGTTCTGGGCTGTTTTCTTAAAAATAAAATTAATTGTAAAAAATATGGTTATAGTGTTTTTATTAATGCCATTTATATATTTGTTATTTTTATTTCTACCAATAATAGCAACATTTTTTATTTTTCAACTAGATTTTTTATTTTCATTTTTTATATTTTTTTAAATAAATTTTTTATATTTTTATTTCCAATATATTGATTAAACACTAATTTGTGTTCATCTAATTTTTCGAATTCATTTAAAAGATTTTTAACTGTTACATTAAAGTTTTTAATGTTATTGTATACTCGTGATAATTGTGGTTTCAAAATATCTTTTAATGTCATCTCGGTGTCTGAAAAAAATTTATTTGACGATGTTTTTAGGTCAGCTAGCAAAACTTTTTCTTCTAAATCTACATTTCCATTTTGTAGACAATTTATTTTCAATTCTTCGTGCATCTAAGCCCTCCAATTTTATCTATTATTACAATTATTATATATATATATATATATATATATATATGGTTAAAAAAAACAAAAAAAAATTTTTTGTAAATTATAAGTAAATGTGTTTTGCAAAAATTGCTCTAAACAAATTAAATGAAAAATCAATACAAAATCAACGTTTTTTATTGATTTTCTCAATTTTATTTTTTATTAAATTAATGTAAAAAGATTAATTTTATATCAAATATTATTTTTTATGTGTAAAATATTATTACTTGTGCAAATGTAGTTCAATGGTAGAACATTAGCTTGCCATGCTAAATACGGGAGTTCGATTCTCCTCATTTGCTCCATTTCATTTATTTGACCAAAAAACCACCTCAAATAAGGTGGTTTTAATATTTCAAAATTTTACTTCACATTCAAGGAAAATCGTTAGGTGTTTTGAGTGTTTTTTGATAACAAATAATATTAAGATTCTTTTCTGTTTCCGATAATTGCTTTTGACTAATTTTTAGTTTTAAAAAGTCTATTGCTTTTTTTGCCTCGGTAATTTCCTTGTTAACATTTTGTCCCTTTACAAAACAAAAACGAGCATCATTTTTGCCTAAGTGATAAGTGCTTAAAATTAAGTTTTTAAGTGATGTAACAGCACGTGCTGTTATGATGTTAAAACTATCTTTGTGCACAAATTCTTCAGCACGCAAAGAATGAACTTTTATGTTAAGTTCTAGGGTTTTAGCCACTTCTTTTAAGAACTTGACTCGTTTTAACATTGGTTCCAAAATTGTTAATTTTAATTCAGGATGACAAATTAAGAAAGGAACGCAAGGGAATCCAGCACCGCTGCCAATATCAACTCAGTCATCATCTTTTTGAATGTCGATTTTTTCTAGGAATTTAATTGATTCGTAAATTCCATCTTTCCATAAAATATCACTAGTAAATCCAGTTAAGTTCATTGATAAATTATGTTCTTCAATTAGTTCGGTGTACTTTTTTAATTTAGGATATGCCTTAGGATAATTAATGGCGATTTGCTCTTCAAAGGTTTTCAATATCATCCTTAATATTGGCGTAAACTTTACTTACACTACTATTGGTCGAGTTAGCTTTAATAACATCAGAAATAAATTGATCAAGACTCACAATTTCTAGTTTTTTGTATTTTTTAGCAAGGTCGCTGCGATCAAGTGAATCGGTAATAATAACTTTATCTACATAATCAGCATCTTCGAACAAATCAAAGCCTCTTGAAAAAATACCGTGAGTTGCAGCAATAATAACTTTTTTAGCCCCGTTTTCTTTTACCAATTTAGCAGCTTTAAGAATGGTGCCACCAGTGTCGATAATATCATCAACAATAACAGCTGTATTTTTATTGATTGCTCCAATTAACCCCATTGTTTCTGTTTGGTTAGGGCCAGTGCGACGTTTGTCAATAATTGAAATTTCAATGTTGTGTGAAATTAAGTCAGCAAGAACTCTTGCCCGCACAGTTCCACCGTGATCTGGCGAAACAACTGAAACATCACGGTCTTCTTTTAAGATTCTTCTTGCTAGCACAAATTGTGCGCGAAGATCGTCTACTGGAATATCGAAGAACCCTTGAATTGATGGGTTGTGTAAATCGATAGTAATAATTTTGGTAGCTCCTGCTGTTTCAAGTAAGTTAGCAATTAACTTGGCGCCGATTGGTTGGCGTCCTGAGTCCTTGCGGTCTTGGCGAGCGTAACCATAATAAGTTAAGACAACGTTAATTGATTTGGCGCTTGCACGTTTTAGCGAGTCAATAAAAATTAATAACTCCATTACATTTTCGTTAACTGGCGTGCCGGTGTTAGCGACAATAAAAACATCGCGGTTGCGAACGGTGCATTCTGATAGCAACATTTTTTCGCCATCGGCGAAAACTGTTTTTTTAATATTTGACTGTGTTACACCAAGTTTTTTAGCTATTTTAGCTCCTAATTTTTCTGAATTGTCAAGGCAAAAAAGCATAATATTATTTTTCATTTCATTCTCCCTCATACTAATTAATTATATTCAAATAAACATTATATTCTTTATAATAGTAAATGTAATTAAGGAGTTATATGATTGTACCAGGCACAGAACTTATTTGGTCAAGCAAAATTGAAGGTGATGAGTTGAAAGATATTCTTACAACTCTTAAAGGTAAATATGGCGACACTTGAAATACTACTAACAAAAATGGTTCGCGTTGATTTTTATATGAAACTTATGCTAACGATTTAGCCAAAAAAGTTCGTGAAGAAAAG
Source organism: Mycoplasmopsis equigenitalium (assembly GCF_024498255.1). Lineage (NCBI taxonomy): Bacteria > Bacillati > Mycoplasmatota > Mycoplasmoidales > Metamycoplasmataceae > Mycoplasmopsis > Mycoplasmopsis equigenitalium. Next base: position 677,555 of record NZ_CP101808.1, on the reverse strand, counting down.
AAAAAAGAGAACAAGCTAGTTCGTTTTATTGATTCAAGTTTTGAGTATAAATTTATTAATGATTATATTGATTTATCGATTCAGTATAGCGAGTATGCTTTATCGGATAAATCAGTGATTGTGCGATTAAAAGATAATAGTATTGAGCTGCCAGTTGTTAATCAAAAACATATTGATGAAATAATTGAAAATATGGAATATGAGCAAGCTAAATTTACGCCAGTTAAGGCTAAAATAACCCAAAAACACGCTATTTTGGCAGATATCACTGTGTTTAATAACGGACAAGAAATTAAAGAATTATCAGTACAAAACAAACAATTAATTGTTGCAAGAATTGATGATGAATTTGGAATGTTAAGCAACATTTTAGGCATGAAAAAAGGCGAAACAAAAGACTTTGTCTTTACTCCACAAAATGAGAAATTCAAAGAAATTTCACTCAATTGTAAAGTAAGTATTTATGAAGTTTATGACATTAAAAAACCAGCATTAGATGATAAGTACGTTAAAACCTTAAAGATAAAAGATGTTAATACCATTGCTGAATTTAAAGCATTTTTACACTTGCAACAAAAATTAGAAGTAATGGAAAAATTTATGACTAATTATTTAAAGAAAATATCGCCTGAAATTATTAATATTTCTAAGATCGATATTCCTGCCAGCTTTATTAACTGTTTTTATATCGCAAATTCACTAAAAGAGCAAGTACGAATTAATAAAGAATTTGGTGGTCTTAAAAACTATTTAAGTATTTCTAAAATTACCGAAGAGCAGCTCAATGAAGGTATTTGAAGATATAGTACGCTAGAAGCGATGTACGAAATTCTAAAATTTGAAATTCATAGCAAATATGTGTACAAGCGCGACGAAAAGCTTTTCAAGGAGTTTGAAGAAACAGTTGTTAAAGCACATAACAAAGTAGATTTCGACATTCGCGATGATTTTAATTACAAACAAAAAATGGGAAATTCATATCAAATTCTTGAAACATTTTTAGCAATTGTTTCGCTTTCTAATCAAGTATTTTATAAAGAACATTTTAAAGACAAAAAATTCCCATTTATTTAATAAAACTAAGAGAAAAAATAATATTAATTTAAAAATTGATAAAATTATTTTGAACTATAAAGGAGAAACCATGGCTAATTTATACAACAAAAACCCAGAAGAAAAAGCAAACAAAATTGTTGTTGATACTGAAAGCAAACCAGCACAATCAAGCGCTGTTGGAAAAATCTTTTGATACATTCTATTCATTTTGATTATTCCATTAATTATTCACATTAAAAATCGTAACGATTTAATGCGTAAACAAACAAAAATTAACGAATTAAGTGGTCAAATTGATACGCAACTTGTTCGTAGAAGAGATGTTCTAGTTAAACTATTTGAAACAACTAAAGGATACGCAAAACACGAAAAAGAAACATTAGCAGAAGTTACAAAAATGCGTAATATGCAAGTAGTTAATAATCGTGAGGAAGCTACTGAATTAGCAAACAGTGTGTTTGGTCGTTTATTCGCTGTTAGTGAAAACTTCCCAGACCTTAAAGCTGACAGACACTTTGCCGGTTTAATGGACGAAATCACCAACAGTGAAAACCAAATTGCTGCAACAAGAAGATTTTACAACTCAGAAGTAAACAGCTACAACCAAATGTTATTTACATGACCAACAAACGTTGCTGCTAGTGCAATGAGCCTAAGTTCAATTTCAGTATTTGCTGCTTCACCAGAACAAAAAGCAGATATTAACATTAAATTTTAATTAACTAAAAAAAACTAACCACGTGGTTAGTTTTTATTTATTAAATTAGGAATTAATCAATAATTTCAGCATCTACTGCTTCAGCAGTATCGTCTTTGTCAACAATTGGTGATTCTTCGTTAGCAGCAGCTTCTTTTAAGCTTTTAATCATTTCTTCTAACGAGCTAATTTTGTCTTTTAATTTTTTAATATCTTTTTTATTAATTAATTTTTTAAGTTCATTAATTTGTTCTTCAGTTGCTTTTTTCTCTTTATCACTAACTTTATCTTTGTTTTCTTCTAGTGCTTTCTCAAATTCATTTACAAGCGATTCGGCTTTGTTAATTACTTCAACTTCTTCTTTACGTTTAGCGTCAGCTTCTTTGTTCTTTTCAGCTTCTTTAATCATTTTTTCGATTTCGTCTTCTGAAAGTTTTGAAGCGTTTTTAATAGTAATTTTCTTTTCTTTGTTGGTTTTCTTATCTTTAGCGGTTACAGTAGTAATACCGTTAGCATCAATTGCGAATGATACTTCGATTTGTGGAACACCACGTGGTGCTAATTCAATACCTTCAAGATTAAATTCGCCAAGTAATTTATTATCTTGTGCCATTTGTCTTTCACCTTGGAAAACACGAATGGTTACAGCATTTTGATTGTCGGTTGAAGTTGAGAAAATTTGTGATTTAGAAATAGGAATGGTGGTGTTTCTTGCGATTAATGGAGTTAAAATTCCACCTTGTGTTTCAATTCCAAGTGTTAATGGGGTAACATCAAGTAATAACACGTCATCAATATCACCAGCAAGTACAGCACCTTGAATTGCTGCACCAATCGATACAACTTCATCAGGGTTAATTGTTCTGTTAGGTTCTTTACCTAAAGCAGTTTTAATCATTGCTTGAACAGCAGGCATTCTTGTTGATCCACCAACAAGTAGAATGTGGTCAATATCTTTTTTGCTTAATTTTGCTTCTTTTAAAGCATCTTGAATAGGTTTTTTAGTTCTTTCAAGTAAGTCATGTGTCATTTTTTCAAATTCAGCTCTTTTAAGTTCTAATTCAACGTTGAGAGGACCATTTTTAGTGATTGCTAAGAAAGGAAGTGAAATTGAAGCAACAAGTTGGTTTGATAAGTCAATTTTGGCTTTTTCAGCTGTTTCTTTAAGACGAGCCATTGCCATTTTATCGCCTGAAACATCAAATCCATCGTGTTTGTCTTTAATTTCTTTAATCATTCAATCAACGATTTTGTTATCTCAGTCATCCCCACCAAGTTTGTTGTCTCCTGATGTTGATAATACTTCAAAGGTTCCGTCTTCAAGTTCAAGACATGAAACGTCAAATGTTCCACCTCCTAAGTCGAATACAAGCACTTTTGAACTTTTGTGTTTTGCACTTTTCTTATTATCAAGACCGAAAGCAAGAGCGGCAGCAGTAGGTTCGTTGATAATTCTTAATACTTCTAGACCAGCGATTTTACCAGCAATTTTGGTTGCTTCACGTTGTGCATTGTCAAAGTAAGCAGGAACAGTAATAACTGCTTTGGTAATTTTTTGCCCTGTTTTCTTTTCGGCGTATTCTTTCATATATGAAAGGATCATTGCCGAAATTTCTTCTGGTTTGTATGTTTTACCGTTTGCTTTAACAGTTTTACCACTACCCATTAATCTTTTAATTGAGGCAATGGTGTTAGGGTTTGTTTCAAGTTGTCTTTTAGCAACTTCACCAACAATAATTTCATCGTTTTTAAAAGCAACTACTGAAGGGGTTGTTCTTTTACCGTTTGGGTTTTCAAGAACTTTAGGGTTTTTATTTTCGACGATAGAAGCAACTGAGTTAGTTGTCCCAAGGTCAATTCCAAGTACTAATTCTTTAGCCATGTTTTTTCTCCTTTTTAATTTTTTTTGATTAATTCAAGATTATTATAACATATTTTAGCAGTCCCGTATATTAATTGCTAATTTTCTTTTAAAAGGTTCAATAATAAAAAAATAAAAGCGCATATGATGTGTGCGCTTTATTTTTTTTATCCTTTTTTAGATATAGCAACTTTAACAGGAATAATAACACGATCGTGTAATCTATAACCAGGACTAATAACTTTAGTAATAAGGTTATCTTTTTTGCCAGGTTCAGTTTCTACAACAATTGATGTTTCGGGGTCGAATTCGCTACCGATTTCAATTTTGATTTCGTTAACGCCTCCGTGTCTAAAACCATCAATCATTTGATTTTTAACCATGTCAAATCCTTTAGCAAAACTTTTTACGATATTGTTTTCGTGTTCAAGTCCCGCTTTAAGTGCAAGGTTGAAGTTAATGAATAAAGGTAGCATTTTTTCAAAGAATGATTGGTTACCAAACTTTTTAACATTTGCTAATTCAGTAGCAAGTAGCTCATCTTGGGTTTGGCGAATTTTCTTGAATTCTTCCGAATTCTTTTCTGACAATTCTTTGGCTTTTTCAACAATTTGTCGATCCTTTTCGCTTAGTTGTTTGTTAAGTGTATCAATTTGTAATTTAAGGTCATTAATAAGTGAATCGGTTTTCTCGTCGGGAGCAGCGTTTTTTGCTTTTGTTTCCGCTTCATTTAATTTTACTTGTAGGTCGGAAATTAATTTTTCATTAGCATTCAAACTAGCTTTAAATGCTTTGTTTTGGGTTTCGAATGCGTCATTTGCTGAGAAAAGTTCTTCGTTTTGTTCTTGTAAATCACTAATTAATACATTGTCTTCATTAACTTTGTTTTGTAAAGAAGAAAGTTGAACCTTAAGCTCTTTATTTTCGTTGTCGTAATTGTCAATTTTTGAGTATGAATCGTTGAGTTTTTCTTGAAATTTAGCGATTTCCGTTCTTTCAAATTCAACTTGTTTTTTGTAATTTTCACGTTCCATTTCAACTTGTTTCGAATTGGTAATTAACTTTTGATTTGACTCGAACAATTCAGTATTTTGTTGTTTGAATTGACGAATTTTATCTAACGAAATATTAAGTTCGTCTTTAATTTTGTTACTTTCTTCTTTTAAGTTTAGTTCAATTCTTAATAACTCTTCGTTGTGAGTTTTAAGTTTGTTAATTATAGAAATATGATCGAATAGTTTCGCTTTTAAGTCATCGATTTCACGTTTCATATTTGTGTTTTCAAAACTTAATTTATCATTCTTTTCATTTAATGATTCGATTTGTTTTTCTAAATCATTTTCAATGTATTTAATTAGTTTCTCACGTTCTAATTCAAGTTTTTGGATGTTGGCAATTAGTTCTTTTGCTTCTTGTTTTAATGTGTTGTGTTGAAAGGCTTCTTGTTCAAATTGGACTTGGGAAATTCGTAATGCCTCATCTAATTTTGCTTGAGTTTGTAAAAGGTCACTAATTTTTTGGTTCAAAATATTTGCTTGGTTTGTAAGTTCGTTGTGGGACGAGATTTTTAGATTTTCAAATTGTAGATTTAAATCTTTGTTAATTTTTTCTAAACTTGTTTTATCAACGACTAAGTCGTTTATTTCATCACCAAGTGCTTCAATTCGCAGTTCTGCTTCTTCGAGTAAACGACTATTTTCTGCTGCTTCAGTTTCGTAATTTCTAATACTTTGATTAAGACGCGCCACTTCTTGGCTGTGTTTTTGTTTTACTTGTTCTAATTCACGGTTTGCGCTATCGCGTATTTCTTGACTTTTATTAATAAGTACTTCGTGTTTGTTTTTTAAAATGTTAAGTTGGTTTTGTAAATTATTGTTTATTGTTTTCAAATTTGAATTTTCATTTTCTGCTTGATCAAATTTTCGTTTGATAAGTTCTTGATTTCTTTTTAAGTTTTGGGTTTCAATTAGTGATGTTTTAAGTTGATTTTTTAACATCTGTGTGTTTGAATCGCCACTAAATTGTTTTTCAATATTAAGTGTCGTTTTATGCGATTCTTTTAATGCGTTATTTTCCGAGATAGAAAGACTTAACTCGTCTTCAACTTTTCGTAAGTCTTTATTAAGGGCTATATTTTCTTCTTTGATATGTTCTAGTTCTTTTTCGGTGGCAACACTTCTTGTTTTGGTAGAGTTTAGTTCTTGGGTAAGAGATTTCAACTGATTGGTCAATTCTTCGTTACGGCTTTCTGACTCATCAAGTTTTTGTTTGCTTTCAATTTCTTTAACATTGAATGCAACGCGTTCAACACTTAATGCACCAGCGGTTTTCTTTTCTTTTAAATATTTTTCCTCGTTAACTTGTGCTAAATTTTTGAATTTTTTAGCATCTTGTTCGAGTTTTAGGACTGATTTTTCCAGGTTGTTTTTATTTTCTTTTAAAGTGGTGATTTCTTTGTCTGTTTTTTTGGTTAACTCTCTAATTGTCTTTTCGTATTCTTGTTTTTCGTTTTCGGCACGAACTTCAATAGTGTGTTTTTCTTTTTCTAACGCAGCGACTTTTGCATCGATTTTATTTATCTTAGCGGTACGCTCATTATCAAGTTCTTTAGTAACTTTTTGATTAGTTTTTTCTAAAGTTTGAATATCTTTTTTAAGAGCTGTGATTTCTTTTTTGCTATTATCGCTAAGAGTTTTAATTTCTTTATCGTAGTTTTTTGTTAGTTCTTTATTTTTATTTGTTAATTCAAAGTTGCGTTGCTCTAAGTCGGCAATTTTCTTCGTGGTTTTTTCAACTAAATCTTTCCGCTCATTCATTCATTGCGAATCAAGACTTTGATTTTTTTTGAGTAAATCAACGTTTTCTTTCCGTAATGAATCTATTTCTTTTTTATGTTGTGTTTTAATGTCTTTTGTTTGTTTTTCAAATTCTTTTTTAGTTTCTTTATCTTTTTTAATTAATTCGCTATTTTCGCCTTTAAATTTAGAAAGTAAAAGATTAACATTTTCAATGTTTTCTGTTGATCTTTGTAGATCTTTTTGTAATTTTTGTTCACTGTTTTGTGACTTACGTAGGCTAGTTTTTAATTCGTTAATTTCTTGGTTTTTAGTCTTAATTATTTCTTTTAATTCTTTTTCTAATGTATCGTCTTTTTTAACAATTTGAACTTTTGCTTTTACTGGTCCAGTAATTGAACTAGGAGATTTTTTAAGTTCTGCCTCTTGCTTAAGTGTTGTTTCTTTTGTAATGTCTTTTTCTGGTGTAGCAATCGTTTTTTTAATCATTATTTTTCTCCTTTATTTTTATTTTCTGATTCAAGAATTGAACCAATAGTATTGAGGGTAGTTTTTGCCGCGTTGTAATCAATACGTTTTGATCCCACAACACTAATTTCTTTAATTTGTGAATCGTTTTCTAGTCTTCTAGAGATTAGAGTGCTGTCCCCACGAATTTCAATTTTAATATTCTTATCGTCTTCAGTTTTATTTTCTATTGTTTTTCAAATCGAGTTATTTTCGATTGTTTCAATTAAATTATTAAGGTCTTCTCTGGAAATGTCTCTTGATAAAATGATGTTACTCTTGTTATAAACTGTGTTGATATTTCTTTGAGCAAATTGGAAAACATTTTCAACAAAATTTTTAAGTAGTGTTTCGTAGTTTTTTACAATTTTGCTAAAGATTGGCGCTAATTGTTTTGATCTTTCCGCTAACTCAATAAGTGGTGTATCAACAAGTCTTTCTTTAAATAATCTAATAGCAATTTTGACATCATCAATGTTTTGGTTGCTAGTAATATCGATTAATTTTGACCACACATTACCAAATGAGCTAACAATAATTATTGTTCCTTGTCGTTCAGAGATAGGAATCAATTGAATCGATTTTAGCAATTCCGAAGAGTTATCTTTTGAAGTAACAATTGTTAAGTGATATGCTTCACTAATTTTTTTAAGCGCTTCATCAAGTGTTTGATCAATTGATAATCTTCGCTTGGCAAAAATGTCTTCAATTTTGCTTTGGACATTAGTATCGTTATCTTCACTTAGATATCTACCATAGTATTCGAACCCTTTTACGGTTGGGATTCTTCCGCTTGAAATATGTTCCTTAACAAGAAAATCCATACTTTCGAGTTTTGCCATTGCGTTTCGAATTGTCGCACTTGAAACATCTAGATTATATTGTTCAAGCAAGTTACCACTGGAAACTGGTTCACCCGTTGATATGTACATTTCAACAATTAGTTTTAAATAAGACTGTATTTTTTCATCTAATATGTTTTTTTCAATTTTGTCTGACATAGTTGTATTATATCATATTTAGCACTCGGCTGCTAAACTGCTACATTTGTAAAACAAACAAAAAAACGCAGACATCTGCGTTTATTCGATAGTTTTAAATTTTCGCTTGTAGAATTTTCCGTTACCTACAGATTTTGTATATTTGCAAGCAGGAAAGTTATTGCAACCAATAAATTTTTTCCCAAAACGGCTTTTTCTTTCGATTAGTTCTCCACCATCTTCGGGACATTTTTCATCTAAAATTTTAGGTATTAAAAAAGTTGGTTGAATTGTTTTTGTCGCATTTTCTAAAGCATCATTAAATTCATCGTTAAAGTCATCCATTACGACTTGAACTGGTTTGTTTTCGAGAGCGATTCTATCTAACTCTTCTTCAACATAAGCGGTATATGTTTCATTAATCATTTTTGGGAAATGCTTAATTAATTGTTCTAAAACAGTAATACCAAATTCGGTTGGAACAAGTGATGAACCCTCTTTGATTGCGTACTCACGATCTTTAACAATTTTAATTGTTGAGGCGAATGTACTTGGCCGACCAACTTTGATTTCATCAAGCATACTAATTAAAGATCCTTCAGTATAACGAGCAGGAGGTTTGGTCTCGTGTTTAGAATCAACATATTTTTTAACTTCAACAAAATCGTTGAGTTTATACTGAAATTCTTTGCTTTTTGTTTCTTTTTCTTCTTCAATTACTAAGTAACCGTCGAAAACAATTTTTGATGAATTGTTTCTGAATAAGTGACCATTATTTTCATAAGTGTAGCTAGTAATTTCGCGTTTTGAAGGCTTCATTAATGATTGCATTGTTGTTTTGTATATGAAGTTGTAAACATTGTAGTCTTGTGTCGAAAGATTGTATTTTTCTTTTGCTAATTGCGGTGTTAAATTTAAATTAGTTGGACGTATTGCTTCGTGAGCGTCTTGGTCACCAGCTTTTGCCCCTTTAATTTCATCTAGAAGGTAGTCTTCACCATATTTTTTAGTGATGTAATTACGAGCACTTTGGATAAATGTCGCGCTGTATCTTGTCGAGTCTGTTCTAGGGTACGAAATTAAACCACCATCATCATTGTATCCTTCATAAAGACGTTGTGCTGATGATTGTACCACCCCTGATGAGTAAGACATTTTCTTGTAAAGGGTCGCTTGTTTAAGTGGTACGATACGATCATCTGATTTTACTTTCGTTTCGGTATTAATAACTTTTAATGGACCATGTAAATCATTAAGGATTTTTTCTAAATCATTACCCATAATTCAGTCTTTACTTTCTTGTTTTGAATTTGGGTCAAAGTATTTAGCACTGTTGCCATCTTTAAAGTTGGCAACAATATTAAAGTAAACAACTGGAATAAACGCTTTGATTTCATTTTCACGATCAACGATTAATTTAAGAGCAATTGATTGTACGCGACCCGCACTTGGGTTAACGGTGCTATTTTTAATATTACGCCGCATTAGTGTGGATAATTTAAATCCTAAAATACGATCAAGCATTCTTCTTGTTTTTTGAGCATTAACAAGTTGTTCATCAATTTTGCCCGGGTTTTTATAAGCCTCGATGATTGCTTGCTCGGTAATTTCATTGAAGACAATTCTAACGTACTTATCCTCAATTTTTAAATATTCGACAAGATTATCAGCAATTGCTTCACCTTCACGGTCGTGGTCGGTCGCGATTACAACAGTGTTTGCTTGTTTCGCTTTTGCTCTTAAATTAGCAACAACCTTGCGTTTAGCAGGGTCGATTTTATATAAAGGAACTCAATTTTCTAAATCAATTCCCAATCGATCTTTACCCGTAGTTGGCAAAATAGCGATATGACCAACAGTTGCTTCAACTTCGCAGTTAACGCCATGATTTTTAAGATATTTTTCAATTGCTTTAATTTTGTTCGGTGACTCGACAATCACAAGAGTTTTATTATTTTCCATGCATTAAATATATTACGAAATTAGCAAAATAAGCAAAAAATTTTTATGGTTTTTCAGAGGCAAAAAATTTTAATAATATATTATTAAATCCGCCCTTCTTACACACTATTAAAATTGTTTCATATTGTGTAACTAAAACTAAACTTTAAAAAATTAAGTAAATAATATATTTTATATATATAATAATGAAGAATATATTTTGATATTGTTAAGTTGAAGTATATTCCTTGGCAAGTATGCCCAGAGACCAAAAGGAGACAAATGGCTAAATATGAAATTTTATTAATGCTTGACCCAAAACAAGATCAAATGGTTGTGTCATCGTTAATTAAAGAAGTATTTGCAAAGCCTGCTGAAAAAGTTGAAAAATTACCAATTACTGAATTGGCATATGAAATCAACAAATCAACAACTGCGCAATACATTCTAGTTCATGTTAGTGCATCTGGTGATGAAGTTAAAGAATTTCGTCGTAAAGCAAATATCTTAAAAACTATTTGAAGATATCTTGTAATCAATCTTGACAATGAAAAAGGTTTGACCAAAAAACCTAAGTCAAAATATGAAAAATGAGCTGAAGCTCGCGAACAAGAAAGACGTGATGCTTTTGAAGCTAAAATGGCACAAAGACGTGCTGAAAGAAACGAAAAATTAGAACGCATACAAAAAGCTGTTCAAAAAACAGTTGATAAAAAAGTTGAAGAAACTAAACAAGCACAAGAAAAATAATTGAATTAAGAAGGAGTCATAATGAATAAAGTATTTTTAATTGGTCGTCTCACAGATGATCCTCGCTTTAATCAACTTAGCGATAAAATGTCGGTAGCAAGAGTAACAATAGCGGTGGAAAGAGAAAAATCAACTACACCTCAAACTGATTACTTACCACTTGTGTGCTGAAATAACACAGCAACCTTTATTACTAAATATGTTCCAAAAGGAACACTTGTAGCGATTGATGGTTGAATTACAACCGGCAGTTATACTAAAGGGAATAACCAAACTGTGTACACAACCGATATTACTGTTGATAATATCAAAATTCTTGAACCTCGTTCAGTTATTGAAGCTCGTCTTCAAAAAGTAGGAAGAGAATATACGCAATCATTTAAATCGACTAATGTTGATCCTAACCCAAGCTTTAAAAAAGATTATGACTATAATGAACTAACCGCAGATTCATTAAGTGATGAATTTGACAATATTCAATTAGACACAGATGATTTGAATTAAGGAATAAATGGCTTTTCAAAAAAGAACTAGTGCTAAAAATGCGCCCCGTAATCGTTTCTCACCATTAAAAGTTTCACAAACATATATTGATTATAAAGATGTTGACTTACTCAAGAAATTAGTTAACAGCCACGGTAAAATTTTACCTGCAAAATTAACTGGTGTTCCTACCAAAAAACAAAGATTAGTAGCAACAGCAATTAAGAGAGCTCGTTTTATGGCTTTATTACCATTCACTGAAGAACGTATTAAAAGATAAAATTAACTCACCGCTAAATGGTGAGTTTTTTTATTATATTTATATTAGTAGAATATATAATTAAATTAATTATGAAGAAATGATTATTATGAACACTTACGGCTTCGATTTCAGTACTTTTAGTTACCTTAATGGCAACAGCAGTGGCTGTTGGCCTTGAAGCCTATAAGGTAGAATCAATTACAAGTTCAGTACTTGTGTTTTTATGAATCTTTTTGATTACGGATGTTGTTTTTGTTTTAGTTGGTTTTATCTTTTTAATCAAAAAGTATAATCGTGACTATTACAAAAATAATGCGCTTAATCATTATATTGACCACGAGCTTTCAGATGCAGGGTTAGGAATCATTATTTTTGATTATAAAAAACGAATTATTTATGAATCAGATTTTATTCGGAATGTTTTACGAAAAACAAGTATGGGTAAAAAAATTAACGAGCTTTTTGATTTTCTAGATTTTTCAAAAACGGCTAATACATATTACAAAGAAATCAATAATTACTCGCTTGATATTATGTTGATTCCGCGTAAAAATATGATTATCATTAAAGATATTTCAAAGGAATCAAATCTTGTTAAGTTTTATTACGACCAAAGAATTGTTATTGGTGAAGTAGAAATCGACAACTTCCAATACTACCGTTCATTACTTAATGAAGAGCAAATCTTCTTTATGAAAGCGTCGGCAACAAAATTTTTAGAAACGATGTCAAAGGAATTCAACTTTCTTTATCGTCAATATGCGGATGGTAAATATATTATTATTACTTACGAAGATTCGCTCAATAAAATGATTGAGAACCAATTTAAATTTCTTGAAGAATTGCAATACAACGTTGATAAAAATCTTAAAAATATTCAACTGACATTATCAATTGGTATCGCGTCATTATTCCATAATTTATCAGAGTTATTAGAAATGGCAAACCATGCCTTACAACTTACTCAAAACCGGGGAGGTAATCAAGTAACGGTTGTAAAAAACAATCAACCAAATCTTTACTTTGGTTCTCAAACTGAAATCGTTGTTGATACTTCGCGGACAAAAGTTAAATTAATTTCAACCCGTTTAAAAGAAACGCTTGAGAAAAAAAGTGTGAGTGATGTGTTTATTTATGGTCATAAGATTTCTGACCTTGATGCGCTAGGTAGTGCGTTTGGTCTTTGATACATTGCGACTAATATTTTTAATAAAAAGGCTTACATTATTGGTAAAACATATGACAAGACTTCTGAAAATATGTTGAAGGCAATGCAAGGTGAAGCGCTACTTGATAACCTTATTTCACCAAATAAAGCACACGAAATGATGGATCGAAATTCAGTAATTTTAATGACCGATGTTAATGATCCATTACGTACTGAAAATGATGATTTCTTTAAAAAAGTTAATTTTGAAAACATTTTTGTAATTGATCACCACCGTGTAAGTACTACATTAAATTATCTTAATTCACTTAACGCTTTCATCGATCCATATGCATCAAGTGCATCAGAAATTGTGACTGATATGTATCGTTTCCTTGTTCAAGAAAAAGATATGGATGTTAAAATTGCACAGTTGTTGCTCAATGGAATTTATACCGACACTAATAAGTTTAGAAAAGCAACGTCTTCAAAAACTTTTGACGCTTCGTCGTATTTAGAAAAGAATGGAGCGCAAACAATTATTTCTAGCGAGTATATGAAACATACTGAAGAAAACGAAGTTATTATTCGCAAAATTATGGATAATCTTGAAGAAGTTAGACCAGGTTATTTCTTAGCGTATTTAGACCAAGTGATGCCATCAGATACAATTAGTATTGCTGCTGATGAAATTCTTAAAGTGTTTGGCCGTAAGGCATCATTTGTTGTTGGTAAAATCGATGACAAACAATACAAATTATCAATTCGTAGCGTTGATAAAAATATTCAAATTATTGCTGAAGCATTAGGTGGTGGAGGACACTTCAATTCGGCCGCTGTAACAACAAATGAAGATTTAGAAGTATTCTTAAATAATATTCGTCAAGCAATAGCGAGCGATAAGGAAATTAAGTAAGGAGAGCAATGAAAGTAATATTAATTAAAGATTGTAAAGACGGCAAAGCAAACCAAGTAATTGAGGTAAGCAATGGATATGCAACTAATTTTTTGATTAAAAACAAGTTCGCAGTTGCCTATAATCCAACAACTGAAAAAATCTTAAAACACAAGTTACAAGACCTTAATGAAAATGAAACAAAAAATCGTGAAAACGCAACAGAATTAAAGAAAAACATTGAAGAAAAGGCAAAATTTGTTTATGAATTAGAGACTAATATTGATGCTAACGGGAACTTAAATGTTCACGGTAGCGTTAGTTCAAAACATCTTTTACAAGACTTGCAAAATTTAGGTTTTGAAATCAAAAAAGCACAGATTGAAATACATAACATTAAAACATTGGGATTGCATGATATTAAAATTAATTTATATAAGGATATTTTTGCAAAGATAACAATCGAGGTAAAATCACATGGTAGACAATCAAAATAACAATAACGATCAAGCAGATAATAACATCGATATCGATGCTCATTTTTTAGGCGAAGAACCAAAGATGGATAAGCCTAAAAACGATGATACTAATTCATCATCAAAATATCAATCTCGCCCCTCAGAAGAAAGTTTATTGGGGATTATTTTAAATAACCCAGACTCGATTACAAACGTTGCTAGTTACCTTCGCCCTAAAGATTTCTACTACGAAGATTTAAGACTCTTATATAGCATTATTATTAATCTTTCGCAACAATCAGATATTAAATCGATTTCTGCAATCGAAATTATTGATGAAGCGCAAAAACAAAATGTTACCGATTTAATTAACTACGATTTACTTAATAAGCTTTCGTCATTTGCTGGATACTCAACCCAAACCGACAACCTTGTTCGTAGACTTAGCAACCTTTCTGAAATTAGAGAAATTGAAAATTCACTTTCATATATTGTTGACTTACTTAAAAAGGATGAAACTGCTCTTGATAAAGATACACTTCTAAGTGAAATCGAAAAAAGAGTTCTTGAAATTACAAGAAGTGGCGCGACTGGTGATTTTCGTCGTTTAGCAGAACTTAACGAAGAATTTTGAGCAGACTTTCAAGTTCGTAAAAATAATGATACAGATGAACTAACTGGGGTACCAAGTAATTTCCGTGCGCTTGATACAATGACAAATGGTTTTCAAAAAGGTGATCTTATTATTATTGGGGCCCGTCCTTCGATGGGTAAAACCGCCTTTGCATTAAATTTAACATTGAATGCATTAAGCACTAACAGCCGAAATGCTAAAGCGCGTGAAAAAGCGGCAGGTGATGACGAGCTTTTTGATGAAACACAAATCGAAGAATTGATCAAAACACCAATTTCTACAAGTGATAAAAATATCAAAACTCGAGTAGCGCTTTTCTCACTCGAGATGCCTTCGCGTCAACTTATTGAAAGATTTTATGCAATCAAATCACAAGTGCCGATCGAAGTTTTAAAATTACCAAACTTAATTGAAAAAAGCGTTAAACGGAACGGGCAACAAGATATGGCTAGTCTCGAACTTGCTAAAGAGTATCTTTCAAAACTTAATTTATTTATTGATGACTCATCAACCAACACAATTACAGACTTGGCTTGAAAACTAAGACGTCTTAATAAATTACAAAGACTTGATCTTGTTGTTATTGACTATTTACAACTTTTAACGGTAGACAAAGCACAAAGTGTAGGTAATCGTCAAAATGAAATTAATATAATTTCACGGACACTTAAACAGTTAGCAAGAGAACTTGATGTTCCAATTATTGCGCTTAGCCAGTTGTCGCGTGAACTTGAAAAAAGAGAAAACAAAACACCTATTCTTAGTGACCTTCGTGAATCTGGAGGGATTGAACAAGATGCCGACATCGTTATTTTCCTTCACTCAGATGCCTACTACTCTTCAAGAAAAAAACGTGGTGACAGAGGTGAAGAGGCGGATGAAGAACAAACCTACAATCCAAACAAAATTGACAAAATGGATGTTATCATTGCAAAACACCGGAATGGACCTACAGGTAAAATTTCATTAAGTTTTATGCGTAGTACAAACACTTTCCAAGGTTATAGTGCAGGAACTGGTGCTAATATAACCTCTGATGATAATGATGAATTTTAATTAAGTAATTTTATATAATTACAATATAACATAAAGAAAGAAAGAAATGCGACCGACCGAGATAATTATTTATTCTATTGTTTTATTTATTTTAATCGTTTTATCAGCGATTTTTAGTGGGGCTGAAATGGCCTATAGTTCAATGAACCCAGGACAACTACAAGCCAAAATTAAGGCGAATGTTGCGGGCTCAAGATTAATTAAGAAACATATTAATAAATTTAATATGCTTTTATCAACAATTTTGATTGGTAATAATATTGTAAATATTGCTGCTTCAACTTTAATTTCGTTGATTTTATCCAGAACCATTGCTAATGATGGGATGAACGCTGTAATTTCAACAGCAATCTTAACTCCTATTATTGTGATTTTTGGAGAAATTACTCCGAAAATTGTTGCCAAAGCACACCCATTTGGCTACTTAAAAATTGTTTGTTTCTTCATTGAAGTTTGATTCTGAGTCTTTTGACCTTTTACATTTTTACTATCAAAAATTTCACGTAAGGCTTTAGTTACAAATACAGAAAATGAGCTTAAACATACCCTCGATATTGCTGCTAAAGAAGGTGTGCTTGATAAAGACGAAGCAATTATTGCAAACAACGCACTTGATTTAGATAGCCAAAAAGTTTCTAAACATTATGTTAAGTTGCAAGACATTGATTACTTACCATACGATGCAACCATTAAACAAGCCAAAGAATTAATGAAAGAAACATATTTTTCAAGAGTTCCAATTTTGAAAGATGAACAATTTGTGGGTATTATTCACTTAAAAGATATTTTCGATGCAAAACAAACCGATAATGTAATGCAATACATTAAAACTGTGCCTTTAATTTCAAGTAATAGTACGCTTTCAAGTGCGTTAGATAAAATGAGACAAGATAAGTCACAAATGGGATTCGTGGTTAAAAATAATTCAAGTACAGAAACTCTTGGTCTTATTACTATTGAAGATATTCTTGAAGAACTTGTTGGAGAAATCTATGACGAGTTTGACGAAGAAGAAGATATAACCGAATTATCGATTGATCGTTTCCAAATCAAACCAAGTACGCCAATTCGCGAAGTTGCTAAATCAATTGAGTTAGAAATTGAATTAGCGGAAGATGAAAGTGAGAATATTAGTTTTATTGATTGACTAAAAGCTCGGGTAGATGAACAACGAATTACACGAGCAACAAGATATACTTACAAAGATATATTTACGGTTAAAGTTGTTGGTGTTGCAAAAAATAAAGAATACATTTTCGAATTAATTTTAATTTAAAAAAACATCACAAATCGTGATGTTTTTAATATCCTCATTTTTTGAGTTGCGCCTCATTATTAGGTCAGTTTTTATTAACTTTAACATTAAGAAATAACTTGATTTTTTGGTTTAGTAAATCTTGTAAATACATTCGCGCTGAGTAGCCAATTTTCTTGAGCATCGTTGCATTCTTACCGATGATAATACCTTTTTGCGATTCGCGTTTACAGTAAATTACTGCTTCGATTTCTCATGGCGATGATTTGTCTTCATATTCGATAAAGTTAGTAATTTCGACACATACTGAATGTGGTAATTCATTATATAAATTTTCATTTATAAATTTTCTGATTGCTTCAGCAACAATAAATCTAGTTGGTTGATTAGTAATTTGATCAGTGTCATAAAAAGGTGCCGATTCATAAGTGTATTTTTTTAAGTTTTCAATGATTTTTGTTGAATTATCTTGATTTTTTGAATTATATGGTCAAATTTCTTCAAAACCTAATTCTTGCAATTGTTTAACTTTTTTCGTGTATTCTTCAGGGGTTGTATCAATGTCGG
Source organism: Mycoplasmopsis equigenitalium (assembly GCF_024498255.1). Classification (NCBI taxonomy): domain Bacteria; kingdom Bacillati; phylum Mycoplasmatota; order Mycoplasmoidales; family Metamycoplasmataceae; genus Mycoplasmopsis; species Mycoplasmopsis equigenitalium. The sequence continues at coordinate 660,211 of NZ_CP101808.1, read as the reverse complement.
TTTTGGAAATAATTGCTACTTTGTTTTTAACCTTTTTAATTTTGTCAATAATAAATTCATCACCACGACTTATCGATTCATTTATAGGTGTTAAAAACAATACTACATCAATATCTTCAAGACTACTAAAGGCTTGTTTATTTAACGATTCTCCTAGTTTGTTTAGTGGCTTGTGAATTCCCGGTGTATCACAAAAAACAATTTGATAGTCATCTTCGTTGTAGATACCTTGTATTTGGTTTCTTGTGGTTTGCGCGACTGGTGTGGTGATGGCGGCTTCGAAACCAATAATATTGTTTAGTAGAGTGGATTTACCGACGTTTGGACGACCGATAATTGATACAAAACATACTTTCATTAGTCAAATAATTCTGTACTTACTACGAATGGCATATTTTCTCTAATTGTTGTTACTCGCGTTTGTTTGCCATCAAACGAGTAGCTATAGATTTTCGCCTCGTTGTCTAAGAATTCGTTCATAACTTGTAAGCATCCGCCACACGAGTTAATGACTGTGTCATTCTTAGAGCTGATTAAGTGCATCTCCTTGATATTGTATGGTTTTAAACCATTAGTTACTCCACTAAAAATTGCGTTGCGTTCTGCACACAAACCGCTTGGGTATGCAGCGCACTCAACATTAACGCCGTAATGTTTTTTACCATTTTTTTCAATAATGATTGTTGCTACATTAAAGTGTGAAAATGGTGCATACGATTTTTTTAAAAGTTCTTTTACTTCCTTGTAGTTTTCGCTCATATTAAGCCCTTTCAATTCCCGCTCGAGACATAATTGTTTCTGCAATTGCATTCATTTCTTTTGCTTCATCTTCTTCGATATGGTCATATCCGTAAAGATGAAGTAGTGAATGAAGATATAAGTAGCAAAATTCGCGTCTTAAAGAGTGATTGTATTCAATTGCTTGTTTTTGCACCTGGTCGTAGTTAAGGTAAACTTCGCCAAGTGGTAAAATATCAAGATTTTTGTACAAATCTAAAGCATCTAATCCAAATGATAAAACATCAGTGGTTTTATCAACTTGGCGATATGCTTTATTTAAGCGATGAATTTCTTCAGGTGTTTCGATGATTACATCAACAACAATTTTGTTTTTTAGGTTGAAATATTCACGAAAAAGTGTTGTTATTGTCTGTAAATCAGTTTCGAAAACCTCACTCGCATCTACGTTATTAGAAACATTTATCTCGATTTCTTCATTTTTCATTATTAAATTATAAGTTAAATAATTGAAAACGCGCGATTAAGTCGCAATCAGTATATCGAGTATTTTTTGTTGTTTTAAAATAAAAAATGCTCTTTTGTCTAAAAAATTATTTTTAATAATGTTGTCAATCTTAATATCAAAAATGATTTTGAATTGTTCTTCTTCATAAATAATTTCTTTAATTTTTAGTTCACTCATATATCCATTATTTTTAATAAATAACTTGTTGGTTAAGTGAATATGCTCGCGTTGTTCCTTTGTAATGTAGGTAAATAATTCTTGGTCCTGTGCTTGTAATTTGACTTCTAAAGTTTTTTGAACCTTAAAATTAAGTACAAAGTAAAGGATGATGGCGCAGCCAATAATAATAAGCAAGAAAAGTAAAACTAGGTATTTAGTTTTTTGTGTTTGTGACAATGTTAAGCACCTCCCCCTCGGAAATAATTTTGTTATTTTGATGACTTATTTCAACAAAAAATGCTTCATTTTGGTAACTTTTAATTGCTTTATATAAATCATTTTTGCTTTTTGTGTTTATATTTTCAAACGCTTCATCTAATAAGATTAAATGATATTTTTTAGCAAATAATTTTAAAAGCTTTATTACACTTTTTTGTCCGGTGGATAAATTCTCTCCATTGGTTTTGATAAAGTTGTTGATATCAATTTTGAAATCATTAAGAATTAAATATAAATCATATTTTTGAATATTACTTAGTAATTCATTTTTTGCTTCTTCATCAAATTGTGTTACGTAGTTAATGATTTGACATGAAGGCAGAATTTCGTTATTAAGATTGATGTATGTTTGAGCTCGATATTGCTGTTTGTTAAATTGGTTGAGTTGAATTCCATTAATTTCTAAACTTCCTTTATATTCAGCATTGTTGGCAAGAACGTTTAGAAGCGTAGTTTTGCCGCTTCCGTTTTTACCAGAGATGCTAAAAGAATTATTTGTATTAAACTTTTTGATTTCAAAAATTGGTTTATCTGTTTCGTATTCAAAACTCAAATTTTTTAGCGCAACGCTTTTTATTTGAGTTAAATTCATTCCCTTTTCATTGAGTTTTTCATCCTCAAAATTAAGGATGTAATTTACTAAATCAACATTGACTTTATACTGGTTAATTCCAGTCATAAAATTAGCGAAATATGAACTAGAATCGCTTAGATAATTAAACATACTAATGAACATAATCATCGAACCAACACTCATTGTGTTATTTTGAATTTTGCCTATCGCAAAATAAACAATAAGAAGTGGCGCCAACATTCCGATAATCAAATTAATAATTTCGTGTTTTTCTTGTAAAAACAGTAAGGTATTTTGTTTATTAATTACATCTTTTTGTGAACACTTTCAATCGTTTTTCAAGAATAAATTGTTGATTTTTATTGAATTTATGTTAAAAATAAAATCTATATTTTTGTTGTTGTTTTCTAATAATGATTCAAGTAAAATATTGTATTTTTTGAGTTTGATATCTTTAAAAATATATGAAATGATAAACATGCTAAATGCTGACACAATTGCAATAATACTTAAATAAAAACTTAAATATAACATTACTGATACCGAAAATAAAAAGACAATAATTTGGTAGATTAAGGTGAATAAATAACGAGCCTGAAATGAAGATATTTCTGCTATTAATCCATACCGCCTTAAATAGTCATATTTTGTTAGTTTGTTGATATATTTTGTTCTAGCGTTAACTAATTTGTTAGTAAGGTCTTTTCAAATTGAAAAATAAATTTTCTGATCTAATTTAATCAGTAAAATGTTGTACATAAATTTATTGAACAAGTGAAAAATAATTAGACCAGCAAATAATATTAAGCATCATTTTAGTAAGTTATTGTTTTGATTAGTAATAAAAAAATCAATAATTATCTTCATCATTCCATTTAGAACAATGTTAACAATTAACACCATTAGTAATGAAAACACATAAAGCGGAAAAATTTTTGTATGTTCAAAAATACTGCTCATTTTGGCATCGATTAGTTTTGTTTTCTTAGGTCTTTTAATTTTGTCTACAAAAATTACAACTCTTAAAAATTGATTTTTGAATTCGCCTTGTTTTATTTTATATTTGCCTTTTAATGGATCCGCGATATAAAAATAATTTTTATCTTTCTTATAAACTATTACGTAATGAAAGTCGCTTTTTGCGCGGATGATTGTAATAATTGGTTTGCGTATCTCGAGTTCGGCAAATGATTCAAAATCTCCCTCCATAGATTTTAGTGAGATGCCGTATTTTTTAGCTAAATTTGTTAAAGAGTATAAATTTATTCCGTTTTTGCCATACTCAACTTGAATTTTTAGTTCGTTCAAATTGAGCCAGTGATGAAATAATTTTTTATAAAGTGCTTGTAGCACCACAAGACCACAGTCTTGTAAATCGTTTTGCTTTTTTATTTCCATACTAATAAATAGTGTTTTATAATATAAAAATCAATTAAAAAAAATTATTTTATGAAAAAAGGAGTAAAAGTACAAGATGAAAGTAGTAATTTCAAATGATCATGGCGCTAGCGAGCTTAAAACTAAGTTAGTTAAATATTTTAAAAAGAATAATTGTGAAGTCATAGATTTAGGTGCTGAGCCAGGTGTAACTGCATCATACGCAGAGCAAGGACATAAATTAGCGAACTATGTCTTAGAACACAAACCAGATTTAGCAATTGGAATGTGCGGAACAGGTTTAGGAATTAGTTATGCTTTAAATCGTCATAAAAATATTCGTGCTGCTCGCGTAACTTCCGTAGAAGATGCAAATTTAGCAAAACTTCACAATAATGCTAATGTGTTGGTTTTTGGTGGTCGTCAAACTGGTGTTCGTAAAGCGATTAAAATGATTGAAGAATTTATGAAAACTAGTTATGAAGGTGGACGTCACCAACAACGAATCGATGATATTGAAAATGTGGAATAATAATGATTAAATTAGGTTCTCATATTCCTTTTAAATCACCTGATTATTTATATGGTTCAGGGCTTGAGAGTAAAAAAAACAACGCTAATACAATGATGATTTATTTAGGTCCTCCTCAAAGCACGATTCGTGTTCCTGTTGAAAAGTATAAGTTGGATGAATATTTAACTGCGTTTGGCAAGATGATTGATGTTAAGGATATTGTGGTTCATGCCCCTTATATCGTTAATCCTTCTAATCCTGAGAAAACAGTTTTTGCTCGTGATTTTTTGATTAAGGAAATTAATCGAATGAATTATATTGGTTGCAAGTATTTGGTACTACACCCAGGTGCTTTTACTAGTTTTGAAGTTAAGGTTTGTCTAGATACGTTAGTAACAAATCTTAATTATATTTTTTCAAAAACTAAAGATGTGCATATTTTGCTTGAGACAATGTCTGGTAAAGGTACTGAAGTAGGTAGAAATTATGATGAATTATTATATGTAATCAACAAAGTAAATAATGAACGTTTAGGTATTTGTCTTGATACTTGTCATGTATGGGATGCGGGTTATAATATCAAAAATCTTGATCGTTTTATAGATGAGTTAAAGACAAAGGGAATACTAGAATATATAAAAGTTGTGCACCTTAATGATTCTAAAAATGACATAAATTCACACAAAGATCGACACGCAAACATAGGACAAGGTTTTATTGGAACAGATATTTTAAAAGAATTAGTTCATCACCCCGAGTTTGATAATATTCCAATCATTTTAGAAACACCATGAACTGAAACTGGTCCAATTTACGAGCAAGAAATCAAACTTTTATTAAGTTAAAAAAAGCAGGTTTTATACTTGCTTTTTTAGTTACGAAAATGCTGACAAAATCAACATTTTTTCTTTATTTTTTGTTGAAAAAACTAATTTATTGTTTAATAAAAAAGCCACTATATGTGACTTATTTTTTAACAATTAATGAATCTTTTGTCATTTCTTTTGGTTTAGGAATGCCAATGTAATCTAGAACAGTTGGCGCAATGTTTGCAAGCGAACCATCTTTTAATTTAAGTGATTTATCATTGCTAATTAACATAACTGGGCTTGATGTATGTTTGGTTGCTGGTTTACCATCAGCGTCTTCTGTTATTTCGGCGTTACCGTGGTCTGCGGTAATAAAGACAGCAACATTGTTTTGTTCAGCTCAATCTCAAATTCTTTTAATTTGAGTATCAAGGAAACTAACTGCTTCAATTGTTGATTTGAGGTTTCCGGTGTGACCAACCATATCTGGGTTAGCGAAGTTCATAATTGTTACATCATATTTAAGAGCATTCGTTAACAACTCATCAGTGATTTCTTTTGCTGACATATGTGGCGCATCAGCGTATGATTCAACTTTAAGTGATGGTACCATAATCCGGTGCGAATTTTTAAGTTCAATGTCATTTCCACCATCCATAAAGTAAGTTACGTGTGCATATTTTTGAGTTTCAGCAAGACGAAGTTGTGATTTACCCGCTTTTTCAAGTACACGACCAATTGGCATATTGATTATCATTTCATTAAAGGCGATTTCACAATCAATTCCTTCGTATTTCATCATTGAAATAAAATCTTTTACTTTTACTTTTGTACTTGGAACGTAGTCGTATAATTTGCTACCAATTAACATATGCGAAAGTTGGCGCGCACGGTCTGGTCTAAAGTTAAAGAAGATAATACTATCATTGTCTTTTACAAAGTTCTTGCATTTTGAATTCATTGCTGGAACAATGAACTCATCAAAGATTCCGTCTTTGTATTGTGCTTCAAGATATTTGAAGATATCGTCGAATGTTTTTTCACCTTTACCAAGAATTGCTTTGTAAGCAACCTCGTTACGGTCAAACATTTTGTCACGATCCATAGAATAGAAACGACCACCGATTGTAGCGATTTCATATCCATATTTTTTACAAATAGCATCAAGTTTTTCTAAAGATGGCTTAATTGATTTAGGTGCAACATCACGGCCATCTCCAAAAACGTGGACACTAACTTTTTTAACGCCATTTTCGTGAGCGGCGTCTAATAATTCGAATAAGTGATTTTCGAGTGAGTGAACTCCACCTGGACTAAGCAATCCCATTAGGTGAAGAGTGGTGTTTTTATCTTTGACATTTTTAAAAACTTTTAAAAAGCTTTTGTTATTTTTAAATTTACCACTACGCACTGCCTCATTAATAAGCGAAAGCCCTGTGTAAACAACTTGTCCAGCACCAATGGTTAAGTGTCCTACTTCACTATTTCCCATTTGGTCCGCTGGTAAGCCAACATATTCCCCACTTGCTTGGATAACAGAATTAGGATATTCTTTGAATAAGCGATCAAAGGTTGGGGTTTTTGCAAGCTTAAAACCATTACCTTGCGATTCTTTACGAAGTCCTAATCCATCAATTACGATTAAGATTGTTGATTTTTTCATTTTTCTCCTTGTATAAAAATAATTATAATTACACAAATTATATATATTTTTAATGCGTCCAATATTTACTGGAAACATTACAATATTAAATTAAAGGTTTGGCACAGGTTAAGTATGTTCGTAAAAGGCGACTAGTACCTAATTTGCTGCCACCAAAATATCTAACTACCACAATTAAGGTGTTAGTTAGTTTTTTCATCAGCATTAAATTTAATATTGGTTTAGCAGCAGTTCCGTTAGGTTCTTTATTTTCGTCATAGCCAGCATTTTGAGAGTTGCTTTCACCAACAACATAAGCGTAAACAATGTGTCGCGCTTTTTTGTGTTCGTTTCATAAATTATTAATAATAGGCTTGATATCTTCCTTGTTTTTGATATCGTAGCGATAAGCAATAAAACGTGATTTTAGAATTGTTAATTCGTTTGTTTTAACCATAGTTTAATTATATATTAGCATTAGAAAGAGAAATATCAAGGTTTTAAAATTGAAACAAAATAATAAGCTAATTGTTAACACATCAAAACCTATTTTTCTTAGAACCGATTCGCGAAATAACATTTTATTTTTGCAGAATACTAAAATGTCTTTCAATTGTTCGCTTGCTTTTAGCGTAAGTGTGAAATACTTAAAAATTTAAAATAAGGATTACTCTCAAAAATGCTTCCAAATTTAGGTGCATCGATTCCGAAAATACGGTTTAAATGTTTTGATGATAAGTGGATTCTTCAATTATTAAAATTTGTAGCCTCATATAGAAATGGCAAGGCTTATGAAAATAATATTGATTCAAATGGAAAATATATTGTGGTTAATTCCAAATTTGTATCAACTAACGGAAGTGTTATTAAAAAAACAGATGAACAAAACGAACCATTATTAAAGGGTGATATAGCATTCGTGCTAAGTGATGTTCCAAACGGTAAAGCTTTAGCAAGAACTTTTTTAATAGAAAGAAATAATACGTTTACCATGAATCAGCAAGTAGCCGGCATAACTCCGTATGAGAAAATAAATTCTTATTTTTTAAGTTTGATTATGAACAGGAATCCTTATTTTTTATCATTTGATGATGGAGCAAAACAGACAAATTTATCAGTAGAAAATGTTCTTAATTTTGAGACAAACTATCCATCTTTTAACGAACAAGAAAAAATTGGAAAATTCTTTTTTAATCTCGATAAATACCTAATTCTTAATCAACGTAAGTGCGAAGCGCTTAAAAACTTAAAACAAGGTTTTCTCAATAAAATGTTTTGTTAAAAAAACACACTTTAGTTGTGTGTTTTTTATTCTACCAATCCCAGTACGCTAAAAAACGATGATACTCCTATTACGGCACAAGCAATTGTTAGGAAAATGCAAATAATTAGTGTTGTCTTATTGAATATCTTACTTTCCTCAAAACCAACTCGAGTTTTGTGTCGAATTATTGCGGCAAAAGTACCAAAAAATATGGTAAGAAGTGCAAAGATCGAAAAAATTATCAATCTAACTTTTACAGCAGTCTCATTTTCGGGAGCAATCTGATGCCCCATAAATGTGTCTAAAAAATAAGTAATGTTTTGTGTATTCATGTTGCAATTATTATATCATAGGTTTTGTTTGTATAAGGTTATAATTTGATTATGGAGTTATTTAAAGATGAACTAGCAAAACTCACAGATACAGAGAAAATGTTAGTTAAACATATTAACGAAGATTTAGAGTTTTATTCAACAAATTCGATTGAAAAATGTTCAAATCGCAGTAATGTTTCAACTGCGTTATTTTCACGTTTGCATAAAAAACTTAATTTTGAGTCTTTTAAACAAATGCAGTTTTTTATTCGTCATAAATACCTTAATGAAATTAATTTAAGCAAGTGAGATAGTGATCTCGCCTATAAAGTTGCATTTTATTATATTAATGCCATCCAAAATACCGCTAATACTTTGGATAGAAAGAAAATTGATGAAGCAGTAACAAAGATAGCTAAAATGCGTAAGGTAATTTTGTTTGGAATAGGTTCAAGTTTAATAGCCTGTCGTGAGTTTGCACTTAGTTTACAAAAACTAGCAATTACTCCACTCTATGATCCTGATTTTCACACCTTTTTACTTTCAATTGGTTACTATATTTCAAAACCAGAAAAGCCGTTAGTAATTCTTGTTTCAAAGAGTGGAAAAACAAAAGAGTTTCGCTACCTTTTAGATTTACTAGAAGCTAATCAATTTGATTATTTAATTATCACTGCTAATCGTGCTCTAGCTGGTAAATATAAAAACGTGTTATTACATCACACACTTGAACAAAAGAACCGTATTAATGCCTTAAGTAGCAAAGTAGTTCAACAATATATTCTTGATTTACTACTTTTTAAAATTATTAATATCTTGAACATTTCCGAAATTAAAGAAAACCAAACTAAGGTAATTGATGACTGAAATAATAGTTAAATTTTTTCACATAGAACTATTATCATTGTAAAATTTTTTGCTAAATCTATAGATATATATGTTACTTACTTAAAATAAAAGTGAGCAGGTATTTGCTCGAATATATTTTATTTTAAGAAAGGTAAAATGGAAAAAGCTATTGAACAAAAATCAAATAGCAAAAAAGGGATTGTTAAAGGTTGATTCCAAAAACTATCTCGTGGTTTAATGTTGCCGATTGCCATCTTACCAATCGCTGGGTTATTACTAGGGATTGGTGGTGCTATTGGCGCTAATGTTCACACTGAGACTGGAACAATTTTTGCCAACATTTTCAAAGGAATGAGTGAGGTTGTCTTTGCCAACCTTCCTATCCTTTTTGCTATTGCTGTTGCTATTACATTTTCGAATGACCGAGGAGGAGCGGGTTTTGCCGCCGTTATAGCCTACTTAGTATTTAATGCATCACAATTTGCATTTATTCAATTTGATGCTGTAAGCGGTAATGCCACTTCGGTACTCTGATTCCAAAAAGTAGTTGGTGGTGTTGTTGTTAAAAACCTAGGTATCACAAGTTTAAACACCAGTATTTTTGGTGGATTAGTGATCGGGATTGTTACAGCATACACCTTTAATTATTTTTCAAAATTACAATTGCCACAAAGTATTAGTTTCTTTTCAGGAATTAGATTAGTACCAATTGTCCTTGTGCCAATTGCTTTCGCAGTTGCACTTGTTTTCTTACTAGTTTGACCACTTGTAGGTCGTGGAATTTATGAAGTAGGAACATTACTTCAAAAATCACCACGGGGACTTGATGGTTTAATTTACGGAACATTTGGTAGAGCATTAATGCCATTTGGTTTACACCACATTCCAATTATTATGGCTTTCCAAACTGAGTTTGGTGGAGTTATTTCATATGACCAAGTTGATGCAGCACTTGCAGCGGGTAAAATTACTGCTCAAAGTGCAGCTGATATCAAATTGGCAATTAGCAACTTTACCAATGGTAATACACAAGTTGTTGGTGACCAAAACATCTGAAATATGATTAACGGAATGGCAACTAACACAATGGAAGGAATGAAACTATTTCAGTTCTTTGATCATAAACTAGGTATTAATGCTGGTCGCTTTACTCAAGACTACCCAACCTATCTTGGAGCATGTATGGGTATTGGACTTGCGATTATTCTTGCTGCAGAAAAACAAAACCGTAAAACTGTAGCATATACTGTTGGTAGCGCGATGTTAGTTGCCTTTTTAACTGGTATTACTGAGCCACTTGAATTTACATTTTTGTTTGTAAGTCCTGCTCTTTACTATGTAGTTTATGTACCATTTAGTGGCCTTGCTTATGCATTGATGTCATGATCGCAAGCCCATGTCGGTGTTGGTTTTGCCCGTGGATTTATTGATCTTATTATTTATGGTGCAATTCCTGTAGCCAAAGGAACGGCATTCTACTGAGCATTTGTATGAGCAATTTTACTTGGTGTACTTTCATTTGTGATTTTCTACTTCTGAATTGTCAAAGGAAAAATTGCAACACCAGGTCGTTTAGGTAACAATTTAGGCCTTCTTACAAAAACACAATTTAATGAACTTAAACAAGGTAAAAACAAAGCAAGCGATAAAGATATTTTAGGTATTATTGAAAAACTTGGTGGCATTAATAACTTAAAATCTGTTTCAGCTTGCGCAACAAGACTTCGTCTTGAACTAGTTGACAATATTGAACTAAAACCAGAAGATTTTGTTGAATTTGGTTCATTTGGACTTATTCAAAAAGGTCTTAGTGTGCAAATTATTTTTGGCGGAAAAGCAACAATTATTGCCGACGAAATTAATATAATTAAAGATAATGAAACTACCAAATAAATTATTTATGGTTTCGTGTCAGGCTACCGAACACGAGCCAATGTATGGCAAGGGTGTTGTTCCTTGTCTTGTTAAAGCCGCCCTTGCCGGTGGTGCTAAAGGGATTAGAATTAGCCAAGAAGAAAACCTTAAGCCTGTTTTAGAATTAGTTCCCAAAGATCTCCCTCTGATTTGTTTGATTAAAAAACATTATGAAAATTCTGACGTTGTTATTACCCCCACGCTTAAGGAATTAGAATTTTTAACTTTAAATAACGCGCCAATAATTGCAATTGATGCAACCCTTCGTCAACGCCCAAAAGAATCACTTGCAGAATTGGTAGCATGATTTAAAAAAAATAAAAAAGAACATCAATTATTAATGGCCGACTGTTCAGATTATGAAGATGTTGCTAATGCTTTTGAACTTGGTTTCGATTTAATTGGCACCACACTTCGTGGTTACACAAAAGAAACAAGTGGTATTAGTAATTTAGATAACGAGATGCAATTTTTAAAAGATGTTGTTAAACTTAATAAAAAATACAACAAATATATTGTCGCTGAAGGTGGCTTTAATTCACCAAACGACGTTAAAAAAGCGTTCGCTATTGGCGCTAATTGTGTAACTGTTGGTTCAATGATTACTCGTCCCAACATTATTACAAAATGATTTCTAGACAATATTAAATAAAATAAAAAAGTAGGCAATAACCTGCTTTTTTATTTATTCAGATAATAGTGTCGTGAGCGTAAAGTTGTTATTATATGTTTTAGATTTTCGTGTGCTCAAGAATGTGTGGCTTGTGCCTAACATGTCGTTAAATTTTTTATCATTGCATCATATGATCTTTAAGTTTATTTTATTGTTTTTGGCAACTTGTTTTCTTGTATTTTTATATAAATATATTTATTTTAATGTATTTTTTGTACATTGTAATATTTTAAATTTATATTCAAGATCAAACCCATGTTACAATTTTTGTATTCAATACTAAAAAACAGGCTCTTGCCTGTTTTATTTGTTAAGTCGTTTTCAAAGCATGAAATTTTGTTCCGGGATGATGCTATCAAATTTCTTAAGGTCGCTAATTTTTGTTAGTTCTAACTTAATCTTTAAAGCATTTTCAACGTCTGCTATTTTTACAGGCATTACTGCTTTTAAGAAGTAAGAAATGGCATAGATTCCATTTAATAATAAATTAAGAATCGGCTCTAGTTTTTTAGGTTCATTTGTAAGTGTTCAAGGTTTGGTATAATCAATAAAAACGTTCATTTTTGTTGAAAAATCATTGATTTTTGTAAAAATTTGATCAAGACGAAATTCATTTAAAAACCGCTCGATTTGTTTTGGTAAATTATTAATTTCTGTTTCGATTTCTTGATACTTTTCATCTTTGATCTTTTTGTATTTAACACCGTTTGTAAAGGTATTGCTGATCATTTTTAGTGTTCGAGAAATCAAGTTTCCATAGTTATTAATAAGTTCATTATTTACAGTTTCGCGAATTAAATCTTGGTCAACATTTCCATCGGTTCGATAGTCAATTTTTGCCGCGAAGTAATATTTCACCATTTCGACATCAAACTTTTCTAAAAGTTCGTATGGGTCGATTACATTACCAATTGATTTTGACATTTTCATATTTTTTGATAAAAGTCATCCATGAACTAAGAAATTTGTTGGTAAAGGAAGATTGATTGATTTTAAGAAAATAGGAAAATAAATTAAGTGAAAACGAGAAATTTCTTTACCTAAAACATGAATTCTTTGACTAGTCTTTTCTCAGTAATCAATGTAATTTTTATTACCTTTTGTTCCATATCCTAATCCAGTTAGGTAACCAAAAAGCGCATCAAGTCAAACATAAATTGTTTGCTTTTCTTTAGTTAGTGTTTTAATTCCTCACTCGATATTTTCACGTGTTACCGACAAGTTTTCTAATCCCTTGTCAAGAAAACTTCCGTTAAGTTCATTAATGACTTTTTGTGGAAAAACTAAATTTTCAGTCTTGAGAAATTCTTTTAGTCAGGTTTCATATTTCTGCATTAAAAAGAAGTAATTTTTTTCTTCTAATTTAATTAATTTACAGTGGCTAACAGGGTGAAAATAATCATCACCTTCCTTGATGGCGTTTGTTAAAGTAACAAATTCTTCATCACTTGTCGAGTATCAAGCCGAATATTTTTTAAGTTCAATATCTTTATGATCAAGCATTTTGTTAAAGATATCTAAGACAGTTTGTTTGTGACCTTCGTTGGTTGTTCGTTCATAAAAATCAAGATCAAGTTTATATGTTTTTCATAAGTTTAAAAACTTTTCATTAATCATATCAACAAACACTTTTGGTTGCATTTTATTTTCAGCTGCTTTCATTTGGATTTTAGTTCCGTGTTCATCAATTCCGCTTAATAATTTAGCATCATGACCAAAAAGACGAAACATATTACGTAATACTCAGGCAAAATTTGTGGCATATAAGTGGCCAATATGGAGATTACCAGAAGCGTAATACAATGGGGTTGTAATTAAAATTTTCTTTTTCATTTTATTCCTTTACTTTGATTGGTTTGTATAAATCAGCAATTTCTTTATTATATATATGATTACTTTTATCTTCAGGATGAAGATATAAATTAGGTAGAAAATGTATTCCTCATCCAGACATATAACGAGCTTCAATTAAAACGAATTTGGGTTTTTCATAAATTCGCGGGCAAACAAAACGAATTCGTTTTGGTTCGAATTTATGTTTGCGTAGCAATTCCATTACATCAACAAGTCGTTCAACAGGCAGAACCATTGTTAAGTAGCCTTTTTGCTCGATGATTTTGGCGCTACCTATAATTATTTGTTCAAGATTTAAATGAATTTCATGTGTTGCAATTAATTTTTCTTGTGTTATATTTTTGGTTTTGATCACCGATTTTTCTAACGGGTAAAAAGGCGGATTGCAGACAATCGAGTCGTATTTTTTGCCTTGATTGAGGGCAAGATTTTTATAGAAATCATTAAAATCATCATTGATTATTTTAATCATATTTTGCTTGTTGTTAAGCTTAATATTTAGCTTAGCAATTTCACAAGCTTTTGCTTGTAATTCGAGCGCATCAATTTGCAAATTTTTATTTCGTTCGGAAATAAAAATTGCCAGTGCGCCATTATTAGTGCCTATTTCTAGTAAGTTATTCATCCGTTTGTTTAAAAAAACAAAATTACCTAGTAGAATCGTGTCTACTGAGTAATTGAACATATCTTTGTCTTGGTAAACGTATAAATTCGAGTCGTAGCCGAGTGAATTTTTTACTAACTTGTCTTTCATATTATTCAATTATAAACACTATTGTCTATTAACTAACGAATAACTTAATAAGTTATTTCTTTGTACTACGAATGTTAATCCCATCAGTTTCGATGTTTATTGTGTTATTATCAAGATAATCTTTAATTCTGGCATAAACTCCAAATGAGTCAGCCTTTTTCTCAAAGTTTTCGATTAAGTCTTTAAAATCATCTTGTTTATAGTTGGTGGTAATGATAATTGGTCGGTTATTAAGCTGGCGAGTAACGATAATGTTATAGATAAAATCAAGCAAGAATCATGAGGTATAAGGGTTGGCCGGTTCGCGACCAAGGTCGTCAAGGACAAGTAAATCAACTTCTGATAAGCGTTTTAATAGCTCAAATTTATCATCTTGATTTGCATTAATGTATTGGAAAAGAGTTAAAGTTTGAGCAATTAAAATGTTTTTATTTTTCAGTGCAAATTCATTAGCGATTGCGTGTGCTAAGTAAGTTTTTCCACTACCATAAAGTCCATAAAGATACAAGTCTTTAACTGGTTTGTTTTTTAATCCTTCAGTCATAAATTTATTGATATGATTTCAGTTTTCTTTTTGTCAGGGCAAGGTAGCTTTAATAATTTTACGAATATCGGCATTACGATATTCATCATTATCCGCCAAAATATTAAGGATATCTCAGCTAGTATTATCGATAATTCGTTGCTTACGACCGTTGCTATCATTTTTAAAATCAATAGTTAAATAGATTCTGTTAAATTTGGGATCACGTTGTAGCAAAGGGACACGACCACTGCCGGCGTATGTTTTATTTACAATTATGTTATAAAAATTCTCAATAATCGGTCAGTATTCAAGAACTTCAAATTTGGTTGCTTGTACATTTTTTAGTTGGCGAATGACTTCCTTGTGCTTAATAATTTTCTTTTGAAACTTATCCATTTTTACCTCTATTTTATAAATTATAAATTAATGTTGCCAGCGGCAACATTAATTTAGAGATTATATTCACCTTGATATTCTGTAACTTGTTTAGTTTCTGGTTCTTTTTTCTTGGTTTCTTTAGTCATTTTTTCAACAATGCTGAGGTAAATCTTTTTCGATTTGAACTGTTCGCTAGCATTTTCGGTTAAACGTTTATGTTTAAATGCTTCATTAAGATGTTCTTCAATGCTTTCGAAATCAGTAAAATCTTTTTTTAATAAATCTTTAGCAATGGTACGAACATATTTTTCGTTGATAATTTTGTTATTAACATGAAAAGCGTAACTAAAGAACAAATTAATTGATTTTTGGTCAAAGCCCATTTCCGATAATTCGACAATGAATTTTTGAGTACGACGAATAACTGTTTCATTGTAAACATAATTTTCTTTTGTTTTAATTAAAAATTCATAAAAATTAATTGATGAGTCGTTGAGTAAGTGGAAGTATAAATTATCGGTTAGCTGAGGGTTGTTAATTGTATCTTGCACATATTGGATGGTTGATGTGTCACGATTAAGGGCGATTTTGTTACGTGCAGGAACTACAGCATCTTTATCGATATTTGGCTGAATTTCTGAATCGAAAACTTCATCATAACCAGCACTAATATCTTGTGTGTCTCATTCATCAATTTGTTCTTCAATTTGTGCGTATTGATCTTTTAATGCTTGCAGTACAATTTTGCTTGTTTTTTTAACAAGAAGCGATTCAAGTAATTTGTTATTAAAGAATTTAAATGGATCCAATGGTTTTATAAGTTCGAAAAATACCATTTTTTCTTTAGTTTTTTTCTTTGTGGCTTCTAAAGTGGTGAGCAACGAACAAGCTTCTAGTTTTTTTCTTTGGGCATTAAATTCCTTATATGTAAGACCAGTTTCGGCAAGCAAATCTTCGGTTTTTTTGATTTTCTTGGTGTTTACTAGACTCAAAAGGTACTTATAGAGGTCGATTGCATTATTTAAAATAGGGTTATATAAACCAAAAACATAGTCAATTTCTAATTCATGATTAGTGTATTTTGACATTACTTTAAATTGTAAATTTTGCATAAGCGCCCTCCTTTGTTCGTATTTGTTAATATCATTATAGCAACATAATTTACTTTGCAATTGGCTATCATATTCAAATTTGCGCTTGCTTAAAAAATGAGATGAATTTTTAACAATGTAGTTAAGGTAAAAAATCATATTCAACCCTAAAAAATACGTAAAAAATGTTTTTTTGTTTGTTTTTTTAAGTTTTTCACAATAAAAATTCTCATAATTTATTGAAAAAAATATGGTAATTTTTCAGTTTTAAAATTGATTAAAACCAAACTTAACAAAAAACGTAAAAAACACAATAAATTTATTGATTTTTTAATAAATTCGTTTTACACAAAAACAAAAACTCTTCGACATCAACGCCGTTATCGCCATTGATTGTGAGGTCAGGCATAGTTTTTATTTTTTGTCTCGCAAGCTTTTCAATTAATGCAATTTGTTTTTGTGAGCGATATCTTTGTTTTGTGCGTTGCGCTCGAATCTTGGAATTTGTATCAATAAAAACGATTTTGTTAAAAAAACTACGAAAATCAAAATCGTTATTTTGTAAAACGGGAATTTCAACAAAATCGTATTTATTTTTACTTAAATGCTCATAGATTTTGTGGTAAAAAAAGTTTTCAATTACTCGACGTTTTGTATCATCAAGAATTAAAGATGAAATAACGCCTTTTTTATCCTTTATATTTTGATCAAGTGTAAGCAATGTAAAAAGTTTGTTAATTTCATCTTTATTTTCGTAAATGTTTTTAATAAATTCATCACAAGAAAAACAAGCATATCCTTTTGCTTTTAATTTATTTAATAAATATGATTTTCCACTGCTTGGTAAACCCGTAATTGCTATCATGTTTTATAAAATCTTTCTAGGACGTTTTCAGCACCGAATTCGGCAATTAAATCCTTATCATTTACTTTTGTAATATTTAGCTTCAAATCAAAATCGTACATATTAAGTGGAACATCATAGCGTAGTTGAGCTAAAAACTTACATTTCTCAGCAATATCCTTTGAATCTAAAAATTTTTGCTGAATTGAAGGTGATAATTCATTTAGATTATTAAAAATATTATGGAATGAGTGGTATTCATTTAATAGCTTAATAGCAGTTTTATGTCCTATTCCTTTGACGCCAGGAAGGTTGTCGCTGTTATCGCCAGCAATTGCTTTGTAATCAACAATTTGACTTGGTTCAATGCCAAAATATGCGAAAAAATTATCTTTGTTTAGATGGTCAAATTGTTTTGTTTTAGTATTTTTTGTGACGATATCAATGTTACTAAAATCAAGCATTTGAAACATATCTTTATCGCTACTATAGATAAAAATTTGTGAATCGTTTGGATTAAATAATTTATACGAGCTAGCAATAATATCATCGGCTTCGAAACCTTGAATTTCCAAACGTTTAATATTTAATAAATCAAGAAAATGTTTTACATATTTTAGTTGTTGAAAAATTGTTTCATCAACCTTTGTTCTTGTTCCTTTATATTCTTTATAAGAGTCGTGACGAAACGTATGTGAATCTGTATCGAAAGCAATTAACATATGGGTTGGTTTTAAGTAATTAATAACTGAAGACAACGTGTTTAAAAATACACGCACACCACCCACGTGTTTCCCATTATAAAATCAGTATTTATTATCAGGTTTACTTGTTGCAAAAAATGATTTGAACATTAGTAAATTACCATCTAAAAGTAAGACTCTATTTTTCATTATCGATCACCCAGTTTTTTTGTTATGCGTAAATTACCTTTATTTGACATCGCCATTTCAACTTCGAAATACTTACCTACTTCAACTTCGTCAAAGATTGGGTTATGTGAATTAAGTCAAAGTTGCGAAATCGCCATCCCGTCATTAAAATCAACTAATTTTAAAGCTTCATTTTTATTGATGCTTTTGATTCTTTCGATTCTAATAATAATTCGGTAAAAAATGTTTGGATTCATATCATTGACATAAATGTCATTTTTATATTTAAAAGATTCCTTATTAGTTTTGCTTTCGAAGACATATTTAAAATACTTTTGTTGGTATTTTGCAAACATATCCCAATCTTCTTCAACTTTTTTAAAAACAACTATTTTTTCAAGCATATCGCCAACTTCGTAATAACCATTTGATCCTTTTTCGTTGGCATGGAATCTTGAACGCGGATCTTTTTCAGCTATTTCGCTTTCAAATGCTTCCAATGCATTTTCTAGTGTTTTTACATTTCCAAAGATTCGTAATGTGTTGGATTCGATTAATTTTTGTAAATTGCTTGCGCCAATATTAGCATTAGTAAATGCGTTGATAAAGGTTCAAAAATTTGCAAAATCAGTTTTAGGATTTAAGGAAGCTTTTAGCTTTTCGCTAGCTGCGCTACCCAATCCATTTATATATTTGATTGGTAAAGTTAGCTCATTATCTTTAATTAAGACATAGTCATCTAAATGAGTAATAATTGGGGAGTTAATCTTTATTCCCGAAGCCTTTAATTCATCGATACACATATTGACTTTTTCTTGTGAACCAATGAAAGAATTAATTAAACTTGCATAAAAATAAAGCGGGTATCTTGATTTATAATAAGCTAATTTATATGCAATGTATGCGTAGCATACCGCGTGCGATTTATTAAATCCATAATCAGCAAAGTGTTCAATTTGGTTATAGATATCGATTGCGGTTTCTTTGTTGTAGTGATTTTTAATGGCGCCGTTAACAAATTTTTCTTTTAGTGTTTGTAACTCATCAATTTTCTTTTTGCTAATCGCGCGACGAAATAAATCAGCTTCTTGTAAACTCATATTGGCAATTTTTTGACAAATTTCCATAATTTGTTCTTGGTAAACAATAATGCCGTAAGTTGATTTTAAAATTTCGTCGTACTGTGGACTAATTGATGTAATCTCGCGGTTGTTGCGGTTTTCTATATATTTGGGAATATTTTGCATTGGCCCTGGTCTAAAAAGTGAAATAACATCGTAAATATCACTAAACTTTGTAACATTAACATTTTTTAATGTTTGTCGCATTCCATGACTTTCAAGTTGAAAAATACCAAGAGTTAAACCTTTATTTAGTAACGAAAAGGTGCGGGGATCATCCCTTCTAACATCGAATTTATTTTCAATATTGTTTTGTTTTAAATATTCTTCAATTTGGTTAATGATTGTTAGATTTTTAAGACCTAAAAGGTCAATTTTAATTAGTGCAAAATCTTCCAGATACTCCATACTTAATTGGGTTTGCAAATAGGTATTGATGGTGGCATTAACCCAAACTGGAGTGCTGTCTATAATTGGTTTTTTACTCAAAACAATTCCCGCAGCGTGTGTTGAAATTTGCCGTGGTCGATTTTCTAAATCTTGAACAATTTCTAAAATTTTTTCTCATTGTTCAATGTTTGAAAATTGCTTAATTGTTAATTTTAATTTATTATTTCGTTCGATATCAGCAAACGTTGAGTTTGCTTTAATTGTTGCTGTTACGAGGTTAACTTGTGATAAATCAACTTCCATAATTCGTGCTACATCACGAATCGATGACTTAACGCCTAATGTTTGAAAAGTTGTGATTAATGCAAAATGCTCATATCCATATTTTTGTTTTAAATATTCAAGGACTTCATTACGCCGGTTATCTTGAATATCGATATCGATGTCGGGCATTGTTACCCGGTCCTTGTTAAGGAAACGCTCAAAAAGTAAACCATATTCAAGTGGATTAATTTTAGTTATTCCTAATAAATAAGATACAAGTGAACCAGCAGCCGATCCCCGACCTGGTCCTATCTCGATATTTTGTGTATGCGCCCAATCAATTAAGTCGTGAATAATTAAAAAATAATCAGAAAAGTTTAAGTCACGAATAACCTGTAATTCATGAAAAAGCCGTTGTTTTGCAACTTCAAAATTAGGAAATTCTTTCTTAAGTTCAGTGAACTTTTGTAAGGTAACCATTTTTAAATAATCAAAGCTTGGTAAGTTTTGTTTATTTTTAAATTCTGGTAAATCAAATTTATGCTTTACCTTTTTATATGCACACTGATTAGCAATTTCGTTAGTTCGTTTAATAACTGCAAGATCATAGTCTGATTTAATATTAAATTCAGTTCCTTTATGCGTTTTGCTAAGACCTTTGATTTGACGCAGAACACTTAATACAAGATTATCACCTTGTCTTAGAGTGATGTTTTCTTTTAAAACAATGGCATGCGGATCTTGCTTGTCATTAGCATCGTAAAAATATAATTCTTGGTGCTTGACATTTGGAATGCTGTGGTGTTTTTTAAAAAATCCAAACACAGGATGATCTAAGTAAAAAACTTCATTTGAATTAAGCTCGCTAAATTTGATGGTTTCATCAAGTGATTTTCGATAGCTTAAAGTCTTAATAAATTCAAAGCCTCTTTTTGATTTTGGCAAAAGAATAACTCGGTAATTTTCAACATCAAGGTCGATACCAACTATTGGTTCAATATTATTTTTGATACACTTATCAACAAAATTACCGAATGAAAAGAGATTATTATGTTCTGTCACGGCAAGTTGTTTTAGCTCATGTTTTAAGGCAAAATTAATTAGGTCATCAACTCTAATTGTTGATTCTAAAAAACTATATTCGGTGTTAGTGTGCAGGTTGGTAATTTGCTTCATATTACAATTATATAGTTTTAACTTATTAATTTAGGCATCAAAAACAAATTTGTTTTACTATGAAAAAATGGCAGCTTTTCATATTTTTTTATTTTTTTAGTGTTTTTCACCCCTCCAGAATACATATATAAGTGGTTATAAAAAAAGAAAGGGGGTGATCTATGCCCAAAAATGAAAATGCACTTTATAATTTAATTAAAGATGCAACCAAACTAACCAAGAAGGAGGTAATGTCTATTTTAAAACTTTACTCGGATGTTGATATGTTTCAAATGATGTTTGAAAATGAACCTAATATCCTTTGATTAATTGCAAGAATAGATCAAAATAATATGAAACAAAAAATAGAAAATGACAAATTTAAACAAATAGATCAGAAATTTGATCAAATTGATAAGAGATTTGATAGCTTTGAAACGAGATTTGAAGAAAAGTTTGAGACACTTACTAAAACCCTCCTTGGTGCAATTGCTGGAGTTGAAACTAGATTATCAAACAGATTAGATAAACTTGAAAAAGATGTTGCCGAACTCAAAACAGATGTCGCACAACTCAAAACAGATGTCGCACAACTCAAAACAGATGTTTCCATTCTTCAATCTGATGTTTTAGTTCTTAAATCATTTCATAATGTTAACTAGTTTTATAAATTAAATAACAAAAATTGCTCTATCAAGAGTGTTTTTTGTTTTTGCGTAATTAATTTCTTTGTTTTGAGAAAAAAGCGTTAATTATATCAGTTTAAAAAAATGAAGCAGCTAGGAAAAAACGGCGATTTTTCCTAAAAAAGTTTTTTGCCAGTTTTTGCTTTCTTATTTATATATAATTAAGTAATGAAGAAAATTTATGTGTGCGGACCAACAGTTTATTCAAATGTGCATATTGGTAATCTACGACCAATCATTTCTTTTGATTTTGTATTAAAAGCGTACCAGTATCTTGATATTGAATATGAATTTGTTCATAATATTACTGATATCGACGACAAAATTATTAATCGCGCTATTGAGGAAAATACTACTGAAGAAAAAATTAGTAAAAAGTATGCCTTTAGCTATTTAAAATTACTTAAAAAACTACATATTTCTACAATTACAAAAATAGAAAAAGTTACAAGAAATATGGATGTTTTGATTGATTTTATTCGTAATCTTGTTTATAACGGCTTTGCTTATCAGGTTGCTGATGGGGTTCTTTATAATACTGCATTAAATAAAACTTATGGTTCACTTTCAAATGTTAAGGCCGAATTTATGAAAGAAAATGAAGAGGCTAGCGAATTTAAGACTAATCCACAAGACTTTTATCTTTGAAAAAATACAACAAAAGGAATTAAATATCAATCTCCTTGAGGAAAGGGTCGCCCTGGTTGACACACAGAGTGTTGTGCTTTAGTATACAAAAATTTTGGCCCAGAATCAATTGATATCCATGGTGGTGGAATTGATTTAATTTTCCCGCATCATGAGAACGAAAACGCTCAATTTTACAGTTTATTTAAGCAAAACTTAGCTAAAGAATGAAAATATTCCGGCCAAATAAATATTAATAAAGTTAAGATGTCTAAGTCGCTTGGAAACATTATTACGGCAGCAGATTTTATAAAAAAATATGGGGCAGATTTTTTTCGGATTTTCATCTTAAATCATAATTTTTCTTCTGAAATTAATGTTAGTGATGAGACTATTAAAAACGCTGAGGCAATGCTGAAAAAATACAAAAGAGTTTATCATAAATTTGCAATTAAAAAACCCGATGCTTTAAATGAAGATAAAGTTAAGAAAGTAATGGAATATTTAGCAAATTTTGACTTTCATCACGCTTTATTTGAAATCGATAATCTTATCAAAGATGTTAATAAAAATATAGAAGTCGACGAGAATATTAGTAGTTTAGCAAAAATTTTTGATGTTTTAAAATTTGATTTTATTGAAAATCATTTTAAAGAAAATATTGAAGAAATTTATTGAAATTATCAAGAAAAAATAAAAAATAAGGATTTTAAAAGAGCGGATAAAATTCGAGAAAAATTATTGGAAAAAGGGTGAATATAAATGGATAATAATTTTTATGTTGTCGGAAAAAATTCAGTACTAGATGCCATCGAAAATAATTATCCAATTATTGAAATTTACATTGATTCTGCAAGCAAAAAAATCGCAAATTATGGCAAATGTAAAGTAGTTGGCAAAGAGTTTTTTAATGCATTTTCTAATCTTAATCACCAAGGTTATGTAGCAAAAATTAAACCTCCATCTATTTATGAAATTGATGTAATTAAAAAAGAAAAACCTGAGCAAATTTTAGTGTTAGATCATATTCAAGATGTTGGTAATTTTGGAGCGATTTTACGTAGTGCAAATGCTTTTAAATTTGACTATGTTATTTTCCCAAAAGATCGTTGTGCAAAATTAACTCCCCAAGTTTTAAAAATTTCATCAGGCGGGTTTGTTAATACTAAATTCATACAAGTGGCAAATATATCTGCTGCCCTAAATTATTTAAAAGAACAAGGTTATTGGATTTATGTATCGGCACTAGAAAAAAAATCGGTTTCAATAAAAAAGACAGATTTTACAAAACCACTCGTTTTAGTAATCGGGAATGAGGCTAAGGGGTGTTCGTTGCCAGTAATTAATCAAGCCGATGTTTTAGTTCATATTGATATGTTTGGTAGCGTACAATCATTAAATGCCTCAGTGGCTGCTGGAGTTTTGATGTATGAAGTTACACGAAGATCAAATAACTAATATTTTTCACTATCACGAACTTAAAAAGATGTCTGCTAACCAACAAGTGCGCTATGTTTATAAATGATTGTACGAACCGCTTGTTACTTATGCTAATTACCTTCTTAAATATAAGTATCGTACTCATCTTGATGTTGCTGATTTAATTAACGTTTTTCTTTTATCAATTCCGGCTGCAATTGGTCGATACCGGATTGACTATAAAACAAAAACAACCCTTCGCAATTTCCTAATTGTGACAATGATGTCCAATATGCGCAACACTTGTCGTTCTTTCTTTCAAGGTAACAATGGATTTAACTATCAACTTATTTCGTATAACGATGAATTAGCTGACCAAACCACTCTAATGTTAGATGTAAACAACGAATTTAATTTCAGCAATGCGGACATTGTTTTATTTATTAGTCGTCTTAAAGGATTTACAAATTTGGAAAAACAAATTATTTTATATACGCTTCGCGGTGTTGAAAAGAAAGATTTGCCACTCACTATGGGTATCACACCACAAAAATTTCGTTCGGCTTTAGCGCGTTTATACCCTAAATTAAAAAGTTAATGTGTAATTAATAATGTTATAGTATTATATATACAGCATATGTCAAAAAAGAAAATACCACTTGCATGTGAAGTATGTAAAATCAGAAATTACACGACATTTAAAACTACAAATGATCGTTTAGAAATTAAAAAATTTTGTAAACAATGCAATATGCATACAATTCACAAGGAAGAAAAATAATGGAAGAACAAGAAAAAAAGATTGAAAAACCTAAAAAAGAAAAGAAGTATTATCTTCGTAAGTTTTTTAAAGATGTAAAAATGATACGATGACCAGACGCAAAACAAACACGAACTTCGTTTATTATCGTAATTATTTTTTCAATTATTTTTGTGCTTGTGGTTTTACTTTTAATGACATTAATTGGATTGGCGTTTAGCGGAATGGGAGTTAATTAATGGAAACACAATGATATATGGTTTCGACAATGACTGGAAAAGAAGATAAAGTTTACGAGTCGTTGCAAAACAGAATTGTTTCAGAGGGGATTGATGATGTTATTGAAGCAATTCATATTTTTAAAGAACCAAGAATAACTAAAAAAGAGTTAGAAAAACGTGATCGTGGTGAAGAATACAAGGTAAAAATGGCAAACATGTATAGCGGTTACATTTTTATTAAAATGGAAATGACTGATAAAGCTTGATTTGTTATTAGAAATACTCAGTACGTAACTGGTTTGATTGGTTCGAGCGGTAAAGGGGCAAAACCAACTCCTGTTTCACCTAAAGAAATGGAACGTATGTTCAATAAAGAAAGAGAAATTAATGATAATTTTGCTAAAGGAATTATCACTTCGCCTTTTATTGTTGGAGCATATGTTGAAATTATCTCTGGCCCATTTGAAGGTCAACAAATGAAAATTACTAAGTGTGATAACGTTTTAAAAAAGGTGACTGGAAATGTTGAAATTTTTGGAAAACTCCAGCCACAAGAATTTGATTTTTCGCAAATCAAATTAACCGAGTAGGTAACTATGTATGATAAAAAGAAGCTACTTATAATTTTCATTATTAATAGCTTAGTAGTAATTTTGCTTGCGATAGGTTTATTTGCTGGGGTGATTGCGTTACAGATAATTCAAAAGAAATATGGACCAGTTTCGATTGGACTTTTTGTTTCTATGTTAGTTATTGTTACCGTGTTTAGAATTGTCATTGTTTATTTTTATCAAAAACAACTAGCAGTTTATTTGGCAAATATGTACATCGAGACCAAGAAAAAAATATATCGTTTTCTTTTATGGTACATCACGCCATTGCAATTCTCAAGTATTATTGATGAAGAAATATTAAAAGTGCGACACGCGCACCGCACGCAAGTTTTAAGCAAAACTAAGGATAAGAGCGGCGATAACCAACAATAATGATTCAACTAATAAAATGTAAAATACAAAGTTAGATTTGTATTTTTCTTTTTGTTTTGGTTGTTCTTTTTCAAGTAACTTTAATTCTTCGGGCGAAGGAGCGCCATATTTTTTATTAAAACGCTCCTGTTTTTCTTTGTTATTAATTTTAATTTTAGCGATAATGTTTGCCATAAACCCAAGTTTGAAAATAGCGATAATTAGCATAATACCCAAATCAACAAAACTAACAATCGTTAGCGCATCACCGATACGTTTTTCGTTTTTTGGTCCAAAAAACCAAGAAAGCAAAAATAAAGCAGTACTAAAGGCTTGAAAAACTAAAAACTTGATTAGGTTGCTTCAAGTCATGTTGGCACGTAAATATTCAGTAAATGTTAATCGTGAGTTCATAGTATTTATAATTATATATAACGCGGGCGTATTACTTATTTTAATTATATAAGTCGAGCAAAATATGTAATAATTGTATTTATGAAAAAAGCAATGTATGACTCACTTCTTAAAATTAAAGATAAATATTTACAAATTGAACTTGATTTGCAAAAGCCGGAAGTAATTAATGAAATTTCTAAATTTAATGTTTTAAATAAGGAACTAAATAATATCCGGCCAGTTTTTCTTAAATTTGTTGAGTACCAACGTTATGAAGAAAATTTAAAAAACGCTAAATTAATGTTACAAGAAGACGATGTTGAGCTAGTTGAAATGGCAAAGATTGAAATTGTTGAAGCTGAAGAAAAAATGCCAAATATTATCGAAGAGTTAAAAATTTTACTTTTACCAAAAGATGAAAATGATGATAAAAACGTGATTATGGAAATTCGGGGCGCCGCTGGCGGTGACGAAGCCAATATTTTTGCTGGCGACCTTTATCGTATGTATACAAAATGGGCCGCAAGTAATGGGATGCGAACATCTTTAATCGAACAAAACGCTACAAGTAGTGGGGGTTTTAGTATTATTGCTTTTAAAGTTAATGGTGAAAATGCGTATTCAAAATTAAAGTTTGAATCTGGTGTACATCGTGTGCAACGGATTCCGGTAACGGAAACGCAGGGGCGTGTGCATACATCAACTGCAACTGTTACTGTGATGCCAGAAATTGATGAAACAATTGATATTGAAATTAATGCCAAGGATTTAAAAATTGATACATTTCGTTCCTCGGGTGCTGGAGGGCAATCAGTTAACACAACCGATAGCGCTGTGCGAATTACCCATATTCCAACCGGGATTGTTGTTACTAGTCAAGAAGGTCGTAGCCAAATTGGTAACAAAGAAATTGCTATGGGCTTTTTAAAAGCCAAGTTATATGATTTAGAATTACAAAAAAAACAAGCTGAAGAAACGGGATATCGCGCCCTTGCTGGACATGGTGATCGTAGCGAAAAAATTAGAACTTACAATTATCCACAAGACCGTGTTACCGATCACCGAATCGGGTTTTCAACTTCACTTAAGCAAGTAGTAGAAGGAAAATTAGATCCAATTATTGATTCGTTAATTGCGTTTGAACAAGCACAGCGTCTAGAAAAGTCTGGTTTATAATGGCAACAAAAGATGATTTGCTTTTAGAAAAACGTCGTTACAACCTAAAAGAAAGTGTGAGTGATGAAGAGCTTAAAAAATTAAAAACTGGCATGCCCGTGCAAAAAATTATGGGATATGTTGAGTTTTTTGAAACTATTATTAATATTAATCACGAAGTTTTAATTCCACGCTATGAAACAGAGGAGCTCGTTAATTTATTTTATTTAAATGAGCGCGCGTATATTTATAATAATGGCGCCAATATTCTTGATCTATGTGCTGGCAGTGGCTGTATTGGTTTGAGTTTGAAAAATAATTTTCAAGCAAGTGTCAATGTAACTTTAAGCGATGTTGATAAAGAAGCGATCGCCCAAATAAATGAAAATGCTGCCGCACTTAAACTTGATGTTGAAGTTCTTTCTTCAGATTTATTTACAGATATTAAGGGAAAGTTTGATTATATTATTTCTAACCCACCATATATTTCAGCTAATGAAGTGCTTGATTCTAGTGTTTTAGATTTTGAACCACATCATGCTTTATTTGCTAAAGATGATGGTTATTATTTTTACGAACAAATTTTTAAGCATTATAAATCATTTTTGAAACCTGGCGGAAAGGTTTATTTAGAAATTTCGCCCCATATATATAAATTAATAAAGAAAAAAAACCCGAATCTTAATATTGAATTCTTCAAAGATATTAATGAAAAATGACGTTTTGCGATTATAAGCAATTAAAATCGGCGTAAAAGTGCTGATTTTTATGTATTTTTGCGCTTTTTTAAAAAAGATGAAAAAAATTAAAAAATTTTAAATATTTTTTTAAAAAGTGTGTATATAATTAAAAGGCTAACATTTTCAGCACAGACTTTCTATGTGCGGTTAGCAGTAGTTCTTTGAAAACTGGATATAAAAATCATAACAGTCAATTTTTGAGAGTTTGATCCTGGCTCAGGATGAACGCTGGCTGTGTGCCTAATACATGCATGTCGAGCGAGGTGCTTGCACCTAGCGGCGAATGGGTGAGTAACACGTACTTAACATACCTTATAGTTTGGGATAACGTTTGGAAACAGGCGCTAATACCGAATATCTGTTTTTATCGCATGATGAAAACATGAAAGGAGCTTCTGGCTTCGCTATTGGATTGGGGTGCGGAATATTAGTTAGTTGGTGGGGTAATGGCTCACCAAGACGATGATATTTAGCCGGGTTGAGAGACCGACCGGCCACACTGGGACTGAGATACGGCCCAGACTCCTACGGGAGGCAGCAGTAGGGAATATTCCACAATGAGCGAAAGCTTGATGGAGCGACACAGCGTGAACGATGAAGCCCTTCGGGGTGTAAAGTTCTGTTATAAGAGAAGAAAAAACTAGGGAGGAAATGCCTTAGTCTTGACGGTATCTTATCAGAAAGTGACGGCTAACTATGTGCCAGCAGCCGCGGTAATACATAGGTCACGAGCGTTATCCGAAATTATTGGGCGTAAAGCGTCCGTAGGTTGTTTGTTAAGTCTGACGTTAAATCTTGGGGCTCAACCCCATTCCGCGTTGGATACTGGCAAGCTAGAGTTATATAGAGGTTAGTGGAATTCAATGTGAAGCGGTGGAATGCGTAGATATATTGAAGAACACCAATGGCGAAGGCAGCTAACTGGGTATAAACTGACACTGAGGGACGAAAGCGTGGGGAGCAAACAGGATTAGATACCCTGGTAGTCCACGCCGTAAACGATGATCATTAGTTGGTGGCAAAGTCACTAACACAGCTAACGCATTAAATGATCCGCCTGAGTAGTATGCTCGCAAGAGTGAAACTTAAAGGAATTGACGGGGATCCGCACAAGCGGTGGAGCATGTGGTTTAATTTGAAGATACGCGTAGAACCTTACCCACACTTGACATCTTCTGCAATGCTATAGAGATATAGTGGAGGTTAACAGAATGACAGGTGGTGCATGGTTGTCGTCAGCTCGTGTCGTGAGATGTTTGGTTAAGTCCTGCAACGAGCGCAACCCTTATCATTATTTACCATCATTTAGTTGGGGACTATAATGAGACTGCCCGAGTAATCGGGAGGAAGGTGGGGACGACGTCAAATCATCATGCCTCTTACGTGTGGGGCAACACACGTGCTACAATGGTCGATACAAAGAGAAGCAACCCGGCGACGGTGAGCAAACCTCAAAAAATCGATCTCAGTTCGGATTGGAGTCTGCAACTCGACTCCATGAAGTCGGAATCGCTAGTAATCGTAGGTCAGCTATACTACGGTGAATACGTTCTCGGATCTTGTACACACCGCCCGTCACACCATGGGAGCTGGAAATGCCCGAAGCCGGTTAGTTAACTTCGGAGGCAACTGTCTAAGGCAGGTCCGGTGACTGGGGTGAAGTCGTAACAAGGTATCCCTACGAGAACGTGGGGATGGATCACCTCCTTTCTACGGAGAGTACATATTTTTGTTATATTGGCATTAACCAAATCTTAAATTGCCCAAACTTTTGCAATTTAAGTCTGTTATGAGCAATTTGCCAAGATTGTTTTATATCTAGTTTTGAGAGTTCTACTCTCAATTAGTTCTTTGAAAACTGAATATATCAATATGAAAAGACATCAAATCTAAAATTAAGTTTTTATAAGTTTTTATAAAAAATGGTTTTATCGAGTTTTAAAAAATGAAAAGATTCATTTAAATGTCTTAAAATACTTGAACAATAGGAACATACTATTTAATATTAAATAAGTAAGAGTTTGTGGTGGATGCCTTGGGTCTGAAAGTCGATGAAGGACGTGATAACCTGCGATAAGCCTCGTGGAGCTGGAAATACGCTTTGAAACGGGGATCTCCGAATGGGGTAACCTAACTAGACTAATCCCTAGTTGGTAATTAGTGAATACATAGCTAATTATGCGAAACACCTTGTGAACTGAAACATCTTAGTAGCAAGAGGAAGAGAAAATAAATAATGATTCCATCAGTAGCGGCGAGCGAAAGTGGAAGAGCCCAAACCATTAAAATTAATGGGGTTGTAGGACAATCTACATAGAGTTACAAATCTTACAGATAGCAGAATAAATTGGAAAGTTTAGGCATAGAGGGTGATACTCCCGTATGCGAAATCTGTAGGACTCTTGGTTGTATCCTGAGTAGGGCGGGGCACGTGGAACCCTGTCTGAATCTGCCGGGACCACCCGGTAAGGCTAAATACTAATCAGACACCGATAGCGAACTAGTACCGTGAGGGAAAGGTGAAAAGAACCCTGAAAAGGGAGTGAAATAGATTCTGAAACCACTTACTTACAATTAGTCAGAGCCCGTTAATGGGTGATGGCGTACATCTTGCAGTATGGACCGGCGAGTTATGCTAACATGCAAGGCTAAGTGGAAAAAAGCGGAGCCGAAGAGAAATCGAGTCTTAATAGGGCGACTAGTATGTTGGTATAAACCCGAAACCAGGTGATCTATTCATGAGCAGGCTGAAGCTGTGGTAATACACAGTGGAGGGCCGAACCGTAGTACGCTAAAAAGTGCCCGGATGACTTGTGAATAGCGGTGAAATTCCAATCGAACCTGGAGATAGCTGGTTCTCCTCGAAATAGCTTTAGGGCTAGCGTGTAGTGTTAAGTGGTGGTGGTAAAGCACTGAATGTGGAATGGCGGCGCCTAGCTGTACTGACTACAATTAAACTCTGAATACCATCATGTATTACTATGCAGTCGGAACATCGGTGATAACGTCGATGCTCGCGAGGGCAACAACCCAGATCGCCGGCTAAGGTCCCAAAATTATGTTAAGTCAGAAAGGTTGTGAGGTTTCTCAAACAACTAGGATGTTGGCTTAGAAGCAGCCACCATTTAAAGAGTGCGTAATAGCTCACTAGTCAAGAGACCTTGCGCCGATAATGTAATGGGAGTAAACATAATACCGAAGCCGCGGGTAAGAAATTACGTTAGAGGAGCGTTCCAAGGGCACTGAAGCTAGACCGTGAGGACTGGTGGAGCGCTTGGAAGTGAGAATGCCGGTATGAGTAACGATTGGGAGTGAGAATCTCCCACGCCTATTGGGGAAGGTTTCCTGGGCAAGGTTCGTCCACCCAGGGTTAGTCAGGACCTAAGGCGAGGCAGACATGCGTAGTCGATGGACAACAGGTTAATATTCCTGTACTTGCTGTGGTTATGATGGAGTGACGAAGAAGGATAGTTTTACCAGTTATTGGATTCTGGGGTAAATAATGAGTGGTCAGTGTTGGCAAATCCGCACTGTATAACCATGGGTTATGATGCATAGGGAAAGCGCAAGCAACTACTGAATTAAACGATTTCATGCTTCCGAGAAAAGCTTCTAAGTTTAAACCACGGTGACCTGTACCGAGAACGGACACACGTCCCCAAGATGAGTATTCTAAGGCGAGCGAGAAAACTAGTGTTAAGGAACTCTGCAAAATGACCCCGTAAGTTCGCAAGAAGGGGAGCCTATCTTTGATAGGCCACAGTAAATTGTGAGGGGCGACTGTTTATCAAAAACACAACTCTCTGCCAAAGCGCAAGCTGAAGTATAGGGGGTGAAGCCTGCCCAGTGCCCGAAGGTTAAGCGGACTTGTTAGCTCACGCGAAGCAAGAAAGTGAAGCCCGGGTGAACGGCGGCCGTAACTATAACGGTCCTAAGGTAGCGAAATTCCTTGTCGGCTAAATACTGACCTGCACGAAAGGCGCAACGATCTCTCAACTGTCTCAACACTAGACTCGGTGAAATTATGGTCCCAGTGAAAACGCTGGGTACCCGCATCAAGACGAAAAGACCCCGTGGAGCTTTACTACAACTTCGTATTGGAATTTGGTTTAACATGTGTAGGATAGGTGGGAGACTTTGAAGCTGGGACGCTAGTAACAGTGGAGTCAACCTTGAAATACCACCCTTGTTAAATTGAGTTTCTAACTTGCAACCCTTATCTGGTTGGAGGACAGTGCGTGGTGGGTAGTTTGACTGGGGCGGTCGCCTCCTAAAAGGTAACGGAGGCGTTCAAAGTTACACTCAGTACGGTCAGAAACCGTATGTAGAGCGCAAAGGTAAAAGTGTGATTGACTGTGAGACCTACAAGTCGAGCAGGTGCGAAAGCAGGACTTAGTGATCCGGCGGTTCTTTGTGGAAAGGCCGTCGCTCAACGGATAAAAGCTACCCCGGGGATAACAGGCTTATCTTCCCCAAGAGATCACATCGACGGGAAGGTTTGGCACCTCGATGTCGGCTCATCGCATCCTGGAGGTGAAGTCGCTTCCAAGGGTTGGGCTGTTCGCCCATTAAAGCGGTACGCGAGCTGGGTTCAGAACGTCGTGAGACAGTTCGGTCCCTATCTGATGTGGGCGTTTGGAATATTGATGAGAGCTGCTCTTAGTACGAGAGGACCGGAGTGGACGTACCACTGGTGCTCCAGTTGTTTCGCCAGAAGCATAGCTGGGTAGCCAAGTACGGAAAGGATAACCGCTGAAAGCATCTAAGCGGGAAGCCTCCTCAGAGATTAGTATTCCCTGAGATACCTTATAGACTATGAGGTTGATAGGATGGAGGTGTAAGTGTAGTAATACATTCAGCTGACCATTACTAATTTATCGATTGATTTAATATTATCAAGTATTTTGATGACATTTAAATGAACCATTTTCTTCATTATTGATATCTTCAGTTTTCAGAGAACTAACGCACCAGTTGGTGCTTTTTTTTTGTTATTAAAAAAGAATAAAAAAAATATAAAATACCAACATTAAATACTGATATTTTATTGAAAATTCATATTTATTGTATTTTTAAATTATCATCTAGATAAGATATTATCACGACTTCTATATTCACTTTTAACTCGATCATATTCCAGATCATTAAAGAATATTTTAGCAGTAATTGTTGGTTTTAATTGTCGTACTTTATTTATATTGAAAACTAAATTATTTTCATCTTCTTTAACTTCTTTTTTGTAAACGAAAAAGAATTCGTGTAATTTATACCCTGACACTTGATTCCCGCCACGTTCCTTACGTTCACTTACATTATTTTTTAAAATGTTAACAATGCTATTTAATAACTTTGCTTGCTTTGATTCTAAAATTTCGATTAATTTTTTATTGGTTCAAACTTTATAATGATTTCTACCGGCGGGTCTTATTTCGCTTTCAACTTTTGATGCTCAATTAGTTATTTGTTTACTTGGCAGCATTGTTAGTAAACCATTTTTATCTTCTGTAACGATAAAATCAGAAACGTAATTATTATTTATAGCATACTCAATACTTTCAGTTGAAAAATCGTTGATATTTCTTCCTGCAACCTCAAAAAAATTAAGATTAGTTTTTTCTCTAGCCATTTTATTAAATTGGGGATTTTCTTTTAATCATTTTTCAGTTCAAATTATGTTTCCCTCATCATCATATTTAGGTAGATCGACCTCGCTAGTTTTTGCACCCGGTTCCTTATATTCAATAAAAAACGGATTATTGTCAATGAATAAAATTGCATCTGCAAAATTCGGTCCCCCGGCCTGAATTAAAAAGCAGTTTTGTGAATAATTGGTGTAAATATATCTTGGTGTTATATCATATTCATTGATACAATTTTGAATTTCCCAAGATAAATCGTTCTTATCAATGTCTTCGAATTTTATAAAATAATCTAGATTAAACAGTTCTGCTAAAGATTGTGAATAAACGCATTCACTAAATATTGCTGGTTGAATATTTCTTTTTAATAGTCTGCTTTTGTTTATTTGATCGTAAATAGAAGGGCATTTATTTTTTAAAAACGAAAAATTGACAAGTTCGTCTTTTTTCTTTGATAGATTTCATAAATAATTTCGTTCGTTTTTATTTCAAATTATTTTTAAAGGTTTGTTCGAGTAAAATTTATCAATTATAGTTTGTTGTAATTTTGATATACTATCTTTTTTGTTCATATTAATCCTGATTAAAATACGAGTTTTTATGGATTTTCTCTAAAAGATTAATGTCTAATTTTAAGTCTAAAATCTTTAAAAATCGTTCATTTAAAAGTTTTCTATATTTGATAGGAAACTTGATATTTTCCTGTTTGTTCCCCGCATTCATTTTACTAATCAAAAATTCATTTTCTTTCTCTATCATTTCTTTAGTAATTTTTTTGAAAAAATGAAAATCATCACTTGAAATACTATCAATCGGAATAGGAATTGATTTTAATAAATTAACAGGATATGTTATTCCACCATCATAAATACGTCATCAAAAATAAGCAAGACTAGAGTTTAGTAAGCAATATAAAAGTGAAAAGAAAACCTCGTTTTTGACATTTAATATAATTGAACCGGTTCTATTTAATTTTCTTGAAGAACCAGTTGTATAATATCTGCAAGTATTAGGCACATCAATTACATATGGTGTTTTATCTTGTGTTATTAATTTTTTTAATGTAATTTTTGATAGTTCATTTCATGTTTTAAACACGGTAACAAGCTCTTTATCAATTTTCTTAAAGTATGGGTTTGTTTTATTTACAATTTGAAATGTATCATTTAATTCATTTTCTAATATTTCGCAATTTAGCAATTTATGTCTTTCGTTATTTTTAAAGCGAATTAATGGTGAAATACGAAAACCTTTTCTTGATGATTTAGTAAAAACAGTAATTGCAGCACGAACAGAATTTGCTGTGTTCGAATTAAAAATACCGTGTTTTCGACCATTAAAAATATTACCTGGAACGTTATCGAAACAGATAATAAAACCGCTTCCGAGTTCACTCATACTTTTTCTTAAAGCATAAAATTTTAGACCTGAAACAAAAGTAAAGGGTGTAATGAAGATCGCAGATGTTGCCTCCTTAAAACATTTTTCCATAAATGCTGCATATAGTTCTTTTGATTTTTCGATGTTTTCAGTTACCTCTCAAGATGGGTTTAGTTGCTTAAAAATAGAATAAGGTGGATTTGAAATAACCTTCGCATTTTTTGGCAAGTGAATATTCTTGTCTAAAAAATCCCCTTGAATACAATGGATGTTGTTTTCGTATTGTTTGCCATATTTTAATAAAAGGCTTGTTTTACAAATTTGAATAGCAGTTTTATCAAAGTCGTAAAGATAAATTTTCCCTTCTTTTAATAATTTGTGAGTTTTTTCACCCCCAACAAAATCAAGATAATTCAAAATTAAATTGCCTGTGCCACAACCTACATCACAAATATTTTCACCTAAAGAACTATCTAGTCATTGACTCATTATGTTGCCGATATCATCAGGTGTATAGTATTTTCCTTGTTTTTTCTTATTATTTTTGTTTTCAATTGCTAATGCTATTTCGTATAATTCGCCAAAATTTGATATTTTTAGCAAATCGTTTTCCCCATTTTTGAGCACAAAATTACAAATTTCACTTCAAACATAGTCAATGCCATATTTATTAATAGCCTGTTTATAGGCTTCAAGGGAAAGGTTTTTAATGTCAAAATTATTATTAGAATTTATCATCAGCCCTCCCTGAATAAAAATATGTATATATTTTATTTTACCAAAATTATATATATAATCATTTCTATTACAAAACAAACAACATTAAATGAAAAACTAAGCGGCAATTTGTATAAATTTTGTTAAACAAAAAACAATAAAAATCAACATTAAATATTGATATTTTATTGAAATACGATTTATTTTGTTTTTATAATTTATGCGTAAATATTATTTTTTATTTTTTGGCCTATAGGTGCAAACGTACATATCATACATACCGAAATGTTCGCAATATTTATATTTAATAGGAGTTCTTCAGTTAGGACCATAATTTTTTAAGAAGATTTCTTCTCAGTTGTTAGGAACCCTTACTACTGTGTCTTCGAATTTATGAGTTTTATAATTTTTAAAGTCTATATTATCAAAGATATTACATAATGTATCTTTTTTCATCGGACTAAATATTATGCAGAAAACGTCACCGTTTTTATCATACAAATCATTGTAAGCCTTTTTAAAAGTATATTTTTTTCATCATCTTGTTCAGAAAAATAATACTTTTAAAATGTTTATTCCTCATTGGTATTTGTGTGTTTTTCTATTAATAAAAGTTGCCATTCAACGTAACACCCTCTTTGGCGAGGTATATTTTTTAATATTAGGTTTAGATGTCTTAACAATAACAAAAAGATCTAGAAAAACAGCGTTGATGTTTGTATCATCATCATTTGAAAATTTTGGTATTAATAAAAAATTATTACTATTTTCGTTTGTTTTTATTTTATCTGGGTAGTGTTCGACAAGAAAATCATAAGTTTCTTTTGTAATTACTAAGTCGATATCATCGTCTCAGGGGATAAAACCATTATGTCTAATTGTTCCTAGTAAACTTCCGTAAAAAATTAAATATTCTAGTTGATGTTTGTCAGCAATTTCTACAAATTCTTTAAGTAGATCAAGTGTTCTAATTTGTTTATCTGTCATATTTTCCTTATTTTTTAAAATATTGCTTTATTGCTTTGGTAAAAATTTTGTTATCTATATCATCTCTGACTGCGACACGAATTCATTGTTTTTTGGTATTGGGAATTTTGGGTGTTAAGTCTTTAATGAAAATATCATTTTCGAGCATATCAATACAGATTTGTTTTGATGTACCTTTTAATAATTCTATTGTTACATAGTTAGCTTGTGTTGGGACAACTCTAATTTCCTTAATTGTTTTAAGTTTTGCTAAAAATGTTTGGCGCGACTTTTTGATTTTTTCTAATGCTACTAAGTAATCTTTTTTATATTTTTCGTAAATTTGTAAGTAATATTCGGCAAATGAATTGATGTTTCAAATCGAAACATCTTTTTTAATTTGTTTAATTAATTGTTTATTACTTGAAGCCAATACACCTAATCGAAAACCAGGAATACCATAAGATTTACTAATTGATTTTATAATTACCATATTTTCATAAAGATCTAAATATTCATCAACGATTAAAGTGTTGTCTATTTCGTCTGCAAAATCTGAAAAACTTTCATCATAAATAAAGAAAATATTATTTTTCTTTGCTCATTTTATCAGCTGTAAAACTTCTGTTTTAGGTAAATAATTTCCGGTTGGATTATCAGGGTTGATTAAGACAAATGCTTTGAGTTTTTTATTATCGAAAAAGTTAATAATTGTCTTTGCATCATATGTAAAGTTGTCATTATCAGGGAAATAAGGAACGGGTGTTAATTTTTTAAAACGATTTGGATATTCTTCGAATGTAGGTCGAATAAAACCAACATTACCTTCAAGTGACTCGATTACGGATTTAATTAATTCGGCAGCACCATTACCAACCACAATGTGTTCTTTATTAACGTTAAAAATTTTGGCACATAAATTTGAGTTAACTTCTAAACCAGAAGGGTATTGTCCTACAAGTTCGTTGAAAAGATATTTAATTTCCTCGTTCATTTTTTGTGTTGGGAAATAAGGGTTAACCAAGTAACAAAAGTCTAATAGTTTTGGGTAACGTCAGTAGCCGCCATAGCGTGATTGGAATTTTTCGAGTTTTTCTTCGCCTGTTGCAAAAATTGATTCGGCAATATTTAAATCTTGTTCATCATCAATTTCATATCATTTGTGGTTTTGGTTGATTGGTTGAGCGTAAATATCTTTATTTGTTTTTATAATATCTTTTAAGACATCTTCGTAATAGTGATTTGTTCCATTCTTGTCCATGAATTTTTCTAAAGCAGGAAAATAAATGTTTTTTAAAAATTCTTTGTCAAATTTATAGATATTAACTGTTTTAAAATAATGATTAGCTTTCGCAAAATCAAATGTTTGTTTGTCGATAAATTTTTTAATTGTATTGTTTTTGTTTAATTCGAGACAAGTTCCATCCATTCAGTGAGCGAATTTATCGACTAAAATTAAATTAGAATGCTTATTTTCAATTAATACATCGATCATATTTTCATCAAAAATTAAATCCGATTCTAATAGTAAAATATCATCTGTTATTGCTTCTTTTTTAGTAAGGGCAAGTGAATAAATGTTATTGGTACGATCAAATATTGGGTTTTCTATAAACTCAATATTTGTTTTTATATTTAAGCTATTGATGTATGAGATAAACTCGTTTGCTTTGTAACCAACTACGATTATGATTTTTGAAAGTTGTTTTTTATCAAGAATAGTAAGCATTCTCTCGATTAGTGAAACGCCATTGATTTTAACCATTGATTTAGTTTTATCATTAGTTATTTTTTAAGTCTACTGCCTGTGCCCGCTGCTAAAATTATTGCTTTCATATATAATGTCCTATTTGTATTTTTTAAAAACTAAAAAAGATGGAAATTTTGGCGTAAAACAGGTAGACTTTGGTGGTAATATGTAGTTTTTATTTGCTAAATCAATAAACTGTGAGATTTTTAGTGGTTTCATTTCGATTAAAACATCATTATTTGATAGACGTTTTTTTACATCATGTAAATCATAATCTCTAATAAATTCAACATCATTTAAATTTTGAGTACGGAAGGCTGTTGTGATGATTTGGGTATTAACTTTGTAAACGTCATTATTTCAAAACAAATCATCATCCCCATCTTTTAACTTGACAATAAAAGACTTGTTTTGATATGTTATTCTTACGTGCCCTCTACTTAATGGCATATCATTTTTAATCTCTAAATATTGATTAATAAAACTTTTTGCCATTTCAAAATTGCTTGCATCAACATTTCTGATTAAACGGTGAATTGCTTGAATTTTGACTTGATCAAATGACATAAAACAGGTTAAGATCGTACGTTTATTTTTTGAAAATAAACTTGAATAAAGTCGGTGGTGACCATCGGCTACATACATTGTTTGGATATCTTTAAAATTATCTATAATCTCTTCTGCCGTTTTATCATTAAAGGCATATAGTTCTAAATCTGGAAATGTGTATTTCTCTGTGTATTTATTGCTATCAATAAAAGTTTTTAAATCAATCTTTTTATCGTAGGTAATGAATACAGGATTCGCTTCTGCGTTGTAGTGGTAAATGTTATTAACCATTCCTTGAATGATATTTGGGTAAACAAGTTCATGAGATTTAATGTTGTTATTTTGATATTCTTCCAAACTTAGGTTAGCGATTAGACCATAAGCGTTTTTGTTTTTAAAAAGGTAAACGCAATTGAGATTTTTTTTAATTTCTTCAGCGTTTAATTCCCTCTTTCTTTCTTCAGAAAGGAAAAGAGTCGTTTTATCAAACGCAATTTTATCGTCTTTGATATTTGCCAAACAAATATAATCAGAGTCATAAATGTTTTGTGAAGTGTTTACATAACTTTCTTTAATACATTTGATTTTCATATCATCTCCGAATAATTAAAATTTTTGTGTTATTAATTTATCTAAATATTATAGCATATTAATATCAGTAAAATGGCTGTATACAAGTGCTTTTTTCGCGTTTAATAAATACATTATTTATTAACTAATTTACTTGTGATACGATTTATGACCGTGTTTGTAATAAATAATAATTTTGTTATTAAAGACTTTTGCATTGACTTGATAGCATATTTCTTTAGATAATAAAAAGCCCACAATTACGCGGGCTTTTTATATAAACAAAAATTTATTAATTTGAAGAAAATACGTTGAGAATTTCTTGAAATTTTTATTTTTTTGTTTAGTAATTTTAAATTGAAGGACCTGTTTCGTATTTTTTATCAGCAAGGATTGCTTTTAGTTCTTCATATAGATTCTTGAAGGTATTTTTGTATCCATATGGATCTAGTCAACCGCCATATTCACTATTTCCAGGGATTAAGATATATGCGTTAGGACGATTTGTTACTTCTTCAAGAATGTAGCTTTCACCATCTTTTTTAGCAACTAATGCATTAGCGTTAGTTGTTGTAAATAAGGCTTGTAGTTTTTTATTTTCGGTGTAAATTTTATTTCTTTCATCGTTGGCTTTACCTTTAGATAAACGGTCGAAAAAGTCATTAAAATTATCACCAATTTTCATTAATGTGAGTGTTTTAACTTTATCTCCTGATTTACTATCTTCTTGGCTAAAGTCTCAACCATTTGTGTTTGAATCTGTGCCTTGCATTCTGTCTGTTTTATATACTAATTTACCTAATATATATGCAGCTTTTGAATTGGTTCATGTTCTTCAAGGTTTAGGGCTAAAATCGGTAGTGAACTTAGTTTTCTTTGCAAGTTCTTTAAGTTGAGCTTCACTTAAATTTTTAGTTTTTTCGTCTGAAATATCAGTTTCATTTTCTGCTACATATGGCATTGATCCACGCATTCAGAACTGGAAGTTTTCTACATATTTAACACCAACATTTTTTAGGTTTTGTTTTACTGCTTCAACAACAGCTGTTGATTGATTCATATCTGATTGGTAGATTACTAAACCACCATTTTCTTGAACGTGGTTAATAAAATCAACTGCGCCAGGAACAGCAAATCTTTTTGCTTTAAGGTCGTTAGTTTCCTTCATATCACCGCTATAACCACCATTTAGCATTCCAAACGCTTCAGTGTAGTCATTTTGTAATACAGTTTCATCTATATCCATAAAGACAACAGGGATTGAAAGTCCTGGCGCAGGGTTATCAACTTTTTGGGCTGTATTGAAGTTTTGACTAAAGTCAAACACTGTTTTTGAAGTAGGGTTTGCTTTTAATTCATCGAACGCTTTTGTAGCATAAGCAAATGCTTGTTCTTTACCAATAAGCGATTCCGCTGATTTAATATATCAAACAAT
Organism: Mycoplasmopsis equigenitalium; assembly: GCF_024498255.1. NCBI lineage: Bacteria > Bacillati > Mycoplasmatota > Mycoplasmoidales > Metamycoplasmataceae > Mycoplasmopsis > Mycoplasmopsis equigenitalium. The sequence goes on along the minus strand of NZ_CP101808.1, from coordinate 619,373 downwards.
TGAGCCAAATTGTGCTGCGTCTTTGTTTAATTCATCAATTAATGTATGAATTTCGTCTTGAGTTAATAATTCTTTTAACGCTTTTGAATTATTCAAGAATTTTTTCTTATCATTTTCATCTAATTTATTGAATTTTTCTTCAATAAATTTAAGCTTTTCGCTTGGGGTTAATTCATCAAAAGTTTTTTCACTTTTCTGTTCAGCAGGGTTGCAACTAATAGCCAAAGGCATTAGAGGTAGTACTGATGCGGTAATTCCGCTTAAAAATAAAATTTTACTTTTCATCATTTTTCCTTTGTGCGCTGAAGTTAGCGCATATATAATTATCCTTTCTTTTATATGCAAAAGTATCTTTTATGCGTTTTAGTATGTGGTTCAGTTTCAGTTATAAAACAAAACTGATACAAAAATTAATCGAATTTGTCATATTATTATTTATGTTAATTATGTTAATTTAAGGAGAAAAATGGCAACACCACATATTGCTTGTGAACCGGGCGAAATTGCAAAAGTAGTTTTAATGCCTGGGGATCCACTGCGTGCCGAATTGATGGCAAAAAAATATTTAAAAGATGTTAAGTTAGTTTCTGCGGTTCGAAATATTTATTTTTATACTGGTTACTATAATGGAAAGAAAATTACCATTGGTGCAAGTGGCATGGGCCCAACATCGATTGGAATTTATGCTTACGAATTATTTAATTTTTATGATGTCGATACAATTGTTCGATTAGGTTCGGCAGGAGCATACTTAGAAGATTTAAGTGTTAAAACACCAGTTCTTGTAACAAGTGCTGTAGCTGATGGTTATGGCTTTGTTGAATTGATGACAGGTAAAAGAACGCTTAAAAACAAACCAGATGCAGAAACACTTACACTTTTAAAAAATAGTGCAAAGAATATGAACGTAAATTTAAGAAACGTTTGTGTGCACACAACAGATGTTTTTTATTCGATTAGACCACTAGAACAAACACTAAAAATTACAAAGAGTGATTGTGTTGATAATGAATGTTTTGCGCTTTTTGCAACAGCGCAAAGATCGAATAAAAAAGCCGCCGCTTTATTATCTATTTCAGAAAATTTAATCACTCACGAGTCGATGACTAGTGATGAAAGATTGAAAGAATTTTCGTTGATGTTCGAGATTGCTCTTAACGCTTTTTGTAAATAAAAAAACTTGCTAATTTAGCAAGTTTTTCTATACATTTTTAAGTAAATTATCAACAAATTCGTTAATTTTTTCTTCATTTTTTAAAAAAATGTAATTAGATATTTTTAGGTGATTTTGATCTAAATTTTCATCAATAAATAAACCAAAACGTATTAATGGATTTTTGAGTTTTGCCTGTAATGCTTTAATTTGATCTTCGATATCATTTTCAAAATTATTTACCATTAATAATCAGCTGTGCATCGGAACGTTTAAATTAGCTGTTAGCAAATCACTAATAAGTTTAAAATCAGGTTTTTCAAAGCAAACTACAGGAGTAATATTTTTATCTAACAATTTTAATATTTTATCTTTAATATCATCTGTTGCAATTAATTGAACATTGTAATTGTTGATGTACTTACTTGTAAATAAGTGTGTTAAATCAGGAATGATTGAATCATATAAAATTGGCAATAGATTATTTTTTAAAACATTGTTAGCATCAAAAAGCGCATTATCAAATACCGCAAAAGTTTCATTGATTTTTTTATTATTAATAACAAATGGCAGCATTGATTTATTAACAATAAAAGTAAATGAAAGCTGATCAATCATTTCGCGTTTAGATTTGTTTTTCTTAAAAAAAGTTTTAACTTTTTTATTAACTGAGCGAATTGTTTTAACCACTTCCTTTTCATCGAATGTGTTTGTTATTGGAATGAATACATATTTTTTCATTTTCTACCTCCTGTATCGCATGTAATGAAATTAAGAAAATTTCTTTCCCGACTCTTTCATGTAAGTGTATTTATATTAGTAAATGATGCAAAAATAATTGAGCTAATTGAACCAAAAATAAATGGTAAGAAAATGAAAATTGATTGTCAAGCAAAATAATAAGATATTAAAACTGAGACGGTTACTAAAATTAAAAAGACTAAAATATCAAGAAAACAATATTTAATGATAGCTCAAAAGCGTAGCTTTTTATTTTCCTTAGGAGTGACAATAAAGCCACTTTTTTTACCAAAGAAGATTGAGATTATTGTTCTTAATGATAAAGTGAAAATTGAAAACATTAGTAGGAAGGATAAAACAAGATAAATTAAGGTTTTGCGAATTCCGATATATTTGCACTGATTTAAAATTTCTTTTAATCAAGGCGCTACCATTAAAAAGATAGAAAAGTATAAGATGATAATCATCTCTTTATAATTATTTGATTTTAGACATACAAGTACTGTGGTGCTAATCAAGAAAAGAAAGCCTAAAATTATTGTTAAATAAACAAGTCCGATTTGGGTAAGAAAGTTTCATCTTTGTCATGCTGGTGCTTTGATGTTGTATTCCTTCTTAAGAATCAGGCTATTAAATTGTAAGTTACCGTTAATGAATTTTGTTTGACGTTTTTTAAAAGCAAAATAATTAACTGGAAAATCTTCCTCACAAATAATATTTGGAGCAAAATAAACAAAGAAATTATTATTAAGTGCTTGAATTGTAAATGCGTTATCCTCAGAAATTAATTCTGGGAATCCGTTTTTCGTTGATTCATAGCATTGGCGCGACACCATTGCGCCATGTCCAAATAATGAAACAATTCCGTATTCATTTTTTGTAACTAGGTTAATTGAGAGCGAAGGAAGGATGAAGTAAGAAAACAGTTTTTGAAAATCGTTCACCCCCCCTTTACCTTTGTGGTTAGCTTGAACAACCCCGACGTTTGTGAAATAATTAAAATATTTAAGGCAAGAAGTAATAAAGTTGCTTGGAATAATTTCGTCCGAATCTAATAAAACAAAATAATCATAATCTGAACGAGTTTTTAAATAATTGTTAATATTTGCGGCTTTATAACCGATGTTAGTTTCTCTTCTAATAACTTTGACATTTGGATATTTAATTTTAAATAAATCAATTTTATCTTTAAATTTTTGTGTTTTGCTGTCATCCAAGATCACAGTTTTGTAATTAAGATAATTTTGTTGCATTGATTTTATTAGTGCTTCTTCGTTAAAATCATCGCAAGTACAGTAAAGCAACAATACTCGCGCATGATCTAAACTAACAGTAGTTTTAGCAATTTTTCTTATTAATTTAGCATTTTTACTTCGATTAATTCAAAAGAATAATCAAAAAACAAAATCTACTATTCCGATGTATCAAAAATAAAACTGGCAGATTGATGCTAAGAAGATAAAGATAACGATTGCGCAAGTTTTGATTTTTTGATTTGAAGTGTAGCTATTAAAATTTCAAAGTAAATCAATTACATTATTAATGGCGAAATAAAGATATAGTGAACTCAAGCATAAGAAAATTAAAACCGCTATTAAATATGCGGTTGGCTTTTTAGTCAACTTTTTACTTTTTGAAATAATTTTTGTTTGCATAATTAATTGTATTTGTTAAAAAAATATAAAGTTATTATATTACTTTTTAATAAAATGTTTTGAATGCATAAAGAAAAAAACGATATTATATTGAACTTAATAATAAGATAAAGATTAAAAACAGGCAAAGTATATGTGCGAGCCTAGTATAATATAACTTATAAATAGTTATATGATACGTTTACAGGAGGATGATATGAGTAAAAAGGTGTTGTTATTATCATTTGCTTCAATTGCGTTAGCGCCTACATTTACAGCTGTTTCTTGTGATAAATATGTGTTATCAGATAAAGATATTGATTTTGACAGGCTGGAAAACGCGTTAGAAATGAAATTTACTTTGGACGAAAAGTACGAAATTAGTAAAAAAACTCGAAATTTAATCGACCGTGAGGATAAAATAAATAAAAATTTTTCAGATTTGGAAATTGAGACAAAGAAAAAGCGACTTGTTACTAAAATGCTAAATTTACTAATACTTAATATAGATGAATCTTCGCAAAAAATAAAAGATTTTTTTAAGATTGTGTTTAAAGAGAAAGGTAACGAGTCACGTATTTTTGAATCATACAAAGAAATTTTAAGTCATGATAACTATTGCAGCGATTTTACTGATCTAGTTATTACTTTGATAAGATTTGACCTTGACTTAGTAAAATTAAAGGCGGACGCGGATGTATTTTCTAAGGAATGGCGTAATGTTTTGTCATATGTGCTAAAAACATACGAAGAAGAAAAAATTAATGCCCAAATACGGGAAAGTATATTCGCCTTAAAATATCGTTCTGAAGTTTTGAAAAAGATGCCGGCGATGATAAGAGAATATAGCTCTTTTTGCTTAGATTGACTAAAATAATAAAATAATTTAAAGTAATATTATGAAAAAGTTATTAAGTTTTTTATTTTTGCTAACCGCTTCCCTTTCTTGTTTGACTACTATAAGTTATAAACAAGAAGTTAAAAAGAAAAAAGAAAAAGTTCATAGGAGATGAAGATATTTTTTATTTTCCCCAATTACCTTAGCGGCGGCTTATTTTTTGTTGAGAAAAAAACAAAACTCAACAAGTATTGATCCTAGTCTTTTAAAGCAGGTTTTTGGTAGAAAACTTACACCATTAGAGAATGACAGATTTTTAAACACGGTTAAAGAATTTTCTAACGAAATTATCCATAATCCATATTATGATCAAAAAATAAAGATTGAACAGGTTGATGAAAAAATTCTTACTCTTTATTATCAATTACGTAATATACAATTAAAATTTGCTGTAAAAAATAATTTTTTGATGTGTTATTTTCGAAGTTTGTTCGAGCCTGAAGAATTAGAAAATATAACTAAAGCAGATATCGAGGCGTTTTTATCGATTTATCCAAAATTAGCGTTCGAATCTTTGAAGGCTATAGAAAGCAGTAGACTTTTAGATTCGACATACATTAAAAAAATAAAGCAAAATGTCAATCTAAAAGTTGATACACTTAAAGCTATTGATAATTTGTCGCTTGAATTAATTGAAGAGGAATTATTTCTTCCTATTTATTTTATTGTGTAGACATTGTTATTTTAGATTTATTTATGATCGATAATTTAGGTGAAGTTTGCTGATTTTAAATATATAAATCAATGAAAATAACGATTAGTTTTTGTAAGAAACAATTTTAATTTATGAAGGTAGTTTTTGTTTTAGCTATAATTAAAGTACTAAATAAAATAATATATATAAATGAGAAATTATGAGTAAAAAGATTTTATTATTTTCATTAGCACCAGTTGCCATTTTACCAGCATTTGGTGTTATCTCTTGTGATAAAGGGGTTAGCGATAAAGAAATTGATTTTTCAACATATGAAAGTATTACAGGTAAAAAATTAAGCGATACTGAAAGAGCGGCATTAGAGAAAGAAGTATTATCTGCTTCACACCATGGCGGCTCTTTATTCGAAAAACCGGCAGGTATGTCGCAAGAAGAATTTGAAAAGGAATCAAAAAGGGTTGTTATAAAAACATTTAATAACGCATTAAAGAAGCTTAATAGCTCAGAACAATTAATATTACTTACCAGTTTAATTGCAAAAGATACAGACAAAGAAACAGTTTTGGCTGAACTTGCAAAAAGTTTTAGCGACGACAAGTATAAAGAAGAAGCGAAAAAAATTACGGAAGTATTGAGTGATATCACTGTTGAAACAAACGAAATTTTTGCTGATTCAAAATTTGCAACCGAACTAGAAAAGCAAGGTGCAGAGGCTTTTAAAAAAGTAGCTGAAGATACCAAAAAAACGGTATTTGATGCAATTGATAAAACCTCTTCTAAAGAAGAAGTTGTTAAATTTATAGAAGATTTTGCTTCTGTAGGATTAAAAACAATTTTAGGTTAAGGTAAAAATTTACATTTAAAAAAACACACCGTTTGGTGTGTTTTTTATATTAAAGTTTCATCAACTTTTAGTCCTAAAATTTGGATCATTTTTTCTAAGTGAGGATAAATTAAACTAAGAAAGTCGTTACGCATTATTGTAATTTCTTGTTCTGCGGCTTCAATTATTTGTAACATTTGGTTATATTTAGCAACGATCTCGGTTTGAATTAAGTTGTTGATTTTTTCTCTTGCACCAATGTTTTTGATGAAAGTGAATTTATTATCTTCTTTATAATCGCTGTAATAATCGACCAACTTTTTTAAATGATTTTTAAATAAATCAATGTTTTCAATTACAGCTGTAATTGTAATGTTTATCATCGCATGACTATGGGTGTGTTGACTTAATTGTGAATCGTGGTCTTTACCAAGAATGTTGTAGGTAGAATTATCCTCGCTTTTATCAAATAAGTATTCTTTTAAAAAATTGTAAGCAAGACGGATATTTTCTTGTAATTCCAAGTCGCTGATTTCTTCATTTTCGCCAAGATTTGCGAAAAATTCAAGTAAATAATTTAAACGATTAATGTTGTTAGAGTGTTCATTTAAAATTGTTGGAACTTTATCTTTGATTTGGGTTTTAGCATCATCAATAATAATTTTTGAATTGCCAAACGCTTTTAAGCCCAGTGCATTTACTTCTAAACCGCTAGGGAACCAGAATTTAAACAATTTAACATCAGGATTATTAATGGCTGGATCGCTTTTATCAATGTTTAGTTGTCAACTTTGTGATTTTAATGCTTTAATTTTGTTAACTAAATCTTGTGTATATTTAGTTAATTCATTAAAAAAGGAATTAATTTTTGTTTTGTGTTCTAGAAAAAGTTCTTGCGTATAGTTACCATTGTTATATTGCGCATAAAGTGGAAAATGAGTTTGTTTATAAGAAAGAACACTGGCTGCTAGTTTTTTGTATTCTTCAATTAATTCTTTAGTTTTGTTTGATTGCGTATTATGATTGTTTTCGCTTTGGCAGGCGATTGTACTTAAAACAACAACTGGAGTTAGAGAAAGAGTAATTAGTTTGCTTATTTTTTTCATGATTCTAAGATAAAGTTAATGTAATTTTTTGTGTTTTGCTTGTTGTTTTGTCGGTTAGTGTAATAGGAATATTGATTGATTTACTTGATGATTTAATTTCACTATAGTTAATTTCATATGTAAAATTGTCGGTTGCGTTAATTTGTTCGAAGTTAAAACCAAGTTGTTCGGCGTAAAAGATTAATCCTTGGAAACTAAGTTGTAATTCGTCACCTTGATAGAATGTGTTTAGTTCTTGTTCGATTCTTGTTACTAGTTCGCTAATAATATCGATTTTGTTACTTTCGACTGCATCAGTGATTTTAGCAAGTAGATGATCAAGGTGTGTGTGGGCAATTTGGTGTTTGTTATAAAAAGCAATTCGTTCATCAATAGATTGCTTTATTTTATAGAACTTAGCTTTTTCTAAGAAGTTAAGAGCATCAAAAACAAATTTATTAGCGCCTTCAAGATATTTGTTGTATTTTTCAAGTTCGAAATCACCAAGTTGGAATCTTGTGGCAATTATGGCAGGTAGATTATCACGAATTCACAAAGCGTGATGGTAAACATCGGCAGGATAAGAATCTTTAGCATCTGTTATGTCATATAAACTACCATCAATCTCTTCATGCGTGTTGCCATTATAACCATCATCAGGGAATAAAATGTTAAATTTAGCATCAAAATCTTTTAATTCAGCCTCTTTGTCTTCAACATCTTTGCCTGCAACATTTTTAGTTTGTTTTTTTACGGGTTCGAACACGAATTTTTTAACAGTGCCAACTAAGTCGTCAACATTAACGTGCAGTGCTTTAGCAATGTTAAATTTGTCTTTTAGACTTGCGAAATCTCTTGAACCAAGTTTGTAAGGTGATTTAATAGTTACTTCGTAATTTCCTAAGGTAATAATTGTATTAAATCTGCTAATAACAATATCTTTTACATCATCAGCTCCAAAGGATGCGGCACCTTTTTTCTTGAATTGGATTTTAAGTTCAAGTGTGTTTTCATTTGGCGCGCTTGAGTTAGTTAAATCAAATTGGTATTCAAATTGTTTATCGGCTATTTTTTTGTATTCTTCAAAATTGGTTGCTACATATTTTGATAATGCAGCAAATTGTTCTTCGAAATTAGTAAGTTTTTTAAGTTCATCAAGCACGACTTGCGCTAAAACTTTCGCGCCTTCGTATTTAACTTGTTTTGCGAATTCGGTTTCGTGGGTTTTGTTAATTTTATTTCAACCAACAATACTAAAGCCGGGGTGGCCTTTTAAGTCGGCACCTTCGATAATTTTTCCAGTCGCTTTGTTAAAGGCTGTTACATAAAAGTGGTAGTTACCTGTTCCGTGACTGTGTGAATCTCCGATATTAAAGAAGTACTCATATTTATTTGATTCAACAATGTCGCCTTCAATTTGGAAGTATTTCTTTAAAAAGTCAAGTTGCATTTTTTGGTTTCCGAACATTTTTTTGTTTGCTTCTTTGGCAATATCATCAAATTCGGGTGCTGTTAATTTTTCTCCTTCTGTTGTAACATAATGGGTAAAAATTAAATCACCGATGACAACATTACTACTTAAGTCACTTCAGTTTGCGCCGTGTGCACCTTGTTCGATGTAAGGGGCAAAACCAGAAATTACAACTTCTTTTGTTTCGCTTTTATTAGCTGCTTTATCAGTTACTTTTCAAGTAAAAGTAACACTGTTTTTACCGTTGGCGGTAAAACTTACAAATTCAAAAAGATGTTGATCGTCAAAGACAACAGCAACGGTTGTGAATTGATTAAGGTAATTAATAAAATCTTGTGCAGTTTTATTTTCGCCTTTCATATTATTTAATTTTCTGAAAAGCTCTTCGGTACTAATTGATTTACCGAGGTCATTAAGTGTAGTTTGAAATTCATTACTTGTTTGTTTTTCAGGTTGATTTGGTTTAGGTGTAGGTGTGGGCGTTGGCGTTGGCTCTTCAGCGGGTTTTGTACAGCTAATTGCAACCATTGGTAAAGAAATTACCGCACCAAAAATACTAGTAAAAACTAAATGTTTTTTAGTCATTTTTTCCTTTCGTTTATTTTGTGAAAATAGTAGGTTCTATTTATATTGATTAATTATTGGCAGCATAATAAATTCATATAAATAATCAAACTTATTATAGCACCTTTTTGAATGCAAAAAACATAAAAAAACACCTAAAAGGTGTTATCTAATTTGTCCGTGAACATGGAAACAAAGAATTAAGATTGTAAAGAGAATTCCAACAAAAAGTAAGGCGATTGTTGTCAATCATAGTTTTTTGTTCATTTTGTGGTGGTAGAATTCAGGTAAAAATTCAATCAGTGCAGTAAAAAGCATAATACTTCCTACTGTTGCCATAATAAATGCTTGAATAAATGGCTCGTTCATAATATATTCAGCTGAGTATATTCCGATAAAAATAAAGGGGATAAGTAAGGCAATTGCGCCAATAGAATTAAAAACGGCAACAATCGGTTTAATTCCCATTTCTCTTTGGCGGTAGAAAAAGATAATTTCTTCAGGAACCGTGTGTAAAACAAATGAAATAAAGAATGCAACTGAAATAGCGGCGTTTTGGTATCCCATCATCAAACGGTATAAACTAAGACCAATTAAAAGACCTTCAGGAATTCTGTGGCCAAGCAAAAGAATTAGGGCAGTTCACTTATTTTTGCTATTTTGTTCTTGTGCTTTTGGTAATTCAACAATGTCATTTTTATTAAAAATAACATTATCGTGCACGTGGGTATGTTCTTCTTCGCCATCGTGGTGGCCTACACCATGCACATGAACAAAAACTGAGTTTTGTAGATGTGTCTTACGTTTAATAACTCATCAAACAATTAACTTAATGTAAAAGGCAATTACCACACCAAGTAAAGCGCCACCAAAGACAATTAGAATATTTCCTAGATAGATCTGATTTTGGGAAGAAGCTAAATTATAACCTTTACTAGTGATTTCAATTGCTTCACGCAAGTAGCCAAAACTCCCCAAAATTAAAAACATTCCTGTTACAAAAGCGTAGATATAAATCGAAAGTTGTTTTTGTGGTTTTTTAATAATTAGTGGAGCAAAAATTGCTACTAAAATTGGAATACTGATTAAGGCGAGCGAAACAATGAGACCAAAAATAAAGAATGTTAGATTTTGATTATGAATTTGTCCATTGATTGCTTTGTATAATGCATTCATTATCACATCTCCATTTCAAGTGGTCCGTTATAAAAGTAAAGTGGTTCTTTAAATGGAAGAGTGGTGTCACCATCAGCGATCAAGGAAGCAATTGTAAAGTTAAAAATTAATTTATTATCTTCAAAGCGAATAAATTTACCATTTGTTTCCGTGATAAAGAATTTGAAAGAATTGATGTAGCGTTGTTCTTGAAAAATATCATTTGTAATTTCTCTGTGGATATCGTTTGATTTACCATCCGATTCTCATCCTTGATGCAATCAAGTTGCGGTCAAACTAATTCTTAGATAACGATTAAATATTTTTAGAAAGCTTTCATTTAGTTTATCTTGATCTTTTTCTGTTGCTAGTAATTTGTTAACATCCTCAAATTCACTAATAATAAGATTTTTAATTCGTTCTTTTGAGTAAGATTCTTTTCATGCAACTTTTAGTGACTCGAGAACGATGTTTTTAACTGATAGGTTTTTAACAGGGTCTTTGTATTTAGTAATTACTGGTTCGACTTCTTTTCTTGTTCATTCATGTTTTGGAACTTCTCCTCCTAGAAAACCGCACGAAGTGACGCAAAGAGGAATTGTAGTAATTGTAAGTGGTATTAAAAATGTTATTTTTTTCATTTTATTCCTTCCATTCAAAAAAGTCTAAAATATTTTCTTCTTTGAAATTTTTATTCTTGTTTTCTAGTAAGAATGGCAGCGAAAATTTCGCAGAGGTTTGTGATAATCGGTGAGTATTATCACTACCTTTGAAGCCATTCCATTCGATCACTTTTTCTCTATTTTCAAGCGAAAGCATTGATTTTCCTTGCGAATCAAGGAAATCAACTTTTAATTCAATTGTACCTGGTTTTGTTTTTGAAACGCCTTTAAATTCTATTTTTATATCGTGTAATAAATCGTCTTTGTTTGTTGATTTGCTAATTAAATATTTAAAAATATCAAGGCCCAAATATGATTTTAAGAGTTCGATTGGTTTTTTATTTTTGGTGATTTTATACGCTTCATAGTTAGCCATGATTTCACCATCAAACACCTTCAAATTATTGGCGAATTTATAGATTTGTACCGACATTAATTTTAAAAGTAGTTTTTCGTAAAACTCATCAGGTGTTATGAATTTGGTTATTGGATAATCTTTTTGCGGATTATTTTTAGCAAAGGTAGGGTTTCATCCATACTTATTTTCAGGCGGTGCATAAAAATCAAAATCAAGTGTTGTTTTATAACTATTGAAATCATGATAATGGTTATTAATATCAATTGAATATCATTTATAAGTTTTTGGTTTTTCATTGTTTTGTTTTGTCACTTCTATTTCCAATTCAATTAAATTAAGTGAATAATTCAAATATATATTATCTTTTTTATTTTCTTTATTTTTATTATCTTTTTTATTTTCTTTATTTTTATTATCTTTTTTATTATCTTTATTATGAATTTTCTTACTTTTAATTTTGTATTCCTTATCAATATGACGTCGAAACTCGGGTACATCAATATAAAAACCATCTTTTTTATTTTCTAAAAATCATAAAAAACTTCTTGCTGTTACTAATTCATAATCATTGCCGGGACTAACATAACTTTCGTAATAATTATTTTTGATAAACATTTCATCATTTAATTTTAATAATGTTGAATCTGCGTAAAAGTTTGTGTTAACATACTCATTAAAAAGAATCTCATCATCCATAATATTAAGAGTCGTGAGATAATCATTTTTTGAATTATAGTTCTTAAATATGCTAATATAATTTGCTCGATTTTCATCATTATCTTCAAGTAAAAATTCTGCACCATTGTGAGATTTCTTTCCAATAATATATTTGTTATCTCTGATAGTGTTATCTAGTAATGAAACACCATTATTATCTAAGAAATCGAGTTGAATAATTGGTGCATTTTTATAAATATTACAACCATCACTATCTACAATATTTTTTTCGATAGCTTCAACGGGCGTAATTTTAACACGATTAATTTTTGGCAGATCGCCAAAGTCAAAATTACTTAAGTAGAATAGAATCAAATCTTCCCAATAACTAATTTGTTCTGTGTTTTTAATTCATGCTTTAGCCCGTATTCAAGTGGGTGTAATAAAGTTGGGGATTATCATATTTCAAGCATCGTGTAATGAAATTGAACAGATTTTATTGAAAATTCCTGAAATGCTTGGTCATGAATTAATATGTTTAATATCGTCATCGAAGATATACTCTAAGTCCTCGAAAATCATATTGTAATCAAAGTGTTTTGTTGTCCCCCTTTTTGAAACTTGAATATATTCAAAATCGTTTTTCTTGGCAAAGTTTAAAACATACGGTTTTCGTCCTTTATACGAATACAAATTGTCGTTAATTTTAATATTATCGTCTAACACTTCAACATTTAGAAGATTACCATTTGAAAAAAGAGGAATATATTTATTCAAAATTTGAAGCTGCTTTTGTGTAAATATTTCACGAAAATCATGCTGTCTTGAATTGAAAATTAAAATTTTTTGATTTTGTTTAAAATTAAAAGAGCTGTTACAACTGATTGTTACAACTGGTAAAACAAAAATTGGCAAAATGGTAAACAATGATCTTTTCTTCATCATTCCTATCTACAAAATTTTTATATCTTCAAAATATACAAGTTCATCATCTCTTGTAGGTTTCAATAAATATGGTTGAATCAATTCATAATTAAATAATTCAAGATTTATTTGATGATCAATTCTATAAGGTGCAGCATAAGAATTTTTTATATCATTAATCAAAAGAATTATATCATAATACGAATTTTCATTATGGAATGCGATGACAGTTGACTCCATTAAAATACTAATTTCTTTTGCTTTGTTTTTAGCGGAAATTTGCGCAAAGATTTCATCAATATTTAGTTGTTCTAGACCGGTTGGTCCAGTATCTGGAAGATTTAATTTTTTGAATAAATATTCTTTAAATGTATTAAGGTGATTAAAGTTTTTATTTATTTCGTTATCTAGATGGAGAAGATTTAAAAATAAATTATTTTGTTTTGATGTAAGAAGCGAACTTAAATAAGAAATGGTGTTTTTGTCATTTGAATTAAACAAGTTATAGCCCATTTTAACAAGATTTTCTGGATTCTTTTCAACCTTTACATTAATTTTCATACGTTGATCAATATCGTTAAGAAGCTCATTAAGAATAGAGATGTATTTTTGGTCAATACTTTGTAAAAGAGGTATGTCAAATTTAATGATTTGTGAATCGTTTCATTTGTTACTTGTAAAGACGTGGTTTAGTAGGTTGTTGATGCTTTTTTTGATTTCTTCATATTTTTGTGATTTAAATTGAGCATATATATCTTTAACAGCACCTTCAGAATAATAATGTTTACGATTTTCTTCAGAAAAATATTCTTCATCCTGGATTGTTTTTTCATTTTCAAAAATTAATAATTTATTTTTATCAATGTGAGCAATGGCGGATTTTATGTTGGTGTAATTACTATTTTTATTATTAGAAATTAATGCTTCAGGATTAATGAAATTATCATAATATTGCGTCTTATTATAAGTGTATGTTAGGGTAAATTTATTAATAATTTGTGTGATGTTATTACGGAAAATAAGGCCAGTTTTGTTGTAAAAATTATCATAGTCAATATGATTTTGATAATTTTTACCATACATCATAACGGCATAATTATTGTTAAAGGTGGCGTTTTTAAAATTAGGGTTATCACTAAACAATAATATTTTTGATTGGTCATTTTGTGTTTTAATAATGTTTAATTTATGTGTACCAGCATCATTTTTGTAAAGCAAATCTTGTTGTTGGAAGTTGTCGAAAATATTGATTTTTTGTGATGTAATTAACCCTTGTTCATAAGCATTTAGCAAATGAATTCGATGTGTTTGTAAATCGATTTCACCGGCTGAGTTATATTTAATAATTACTTTTTTAATTTTCGAATCATTATTAATTGAAACATATTCGATTCGATTTAAGTCGTTAGTCTTCATCGCATAAGAACCGGCATACAAAATTTCAGATAATTCAATGTTTTTCTTGTTTTTTTGTTGAAAAATAGCCGAAAATGCTTTGTTATTTATTAGTTCGTTTAAGAACATTTCGGGGTTTGTGACGTTTTCCAACTCAAATGAAAAAGATGTAGCATTAAAGTTTTTTTTATCAAGAATCGAGTTTTTAAATCCAACCAATTTTAAATAGTTTAACTGTTTATTTGTTAATTTACTAGCTTCTAAAGAATTGTAAAAGTGTGTACCTAAAATTTTTTTGTTAGTTTTGTTTCCTAAATAGTCGAAATAATATAAATTATCTTTTAAAACAAAATCGATTCTTTTTGCTATTTTTAGACTTTCAAGAAACTTCTTAGAATTTATTGAGTTATCATTCTTCGAATCTAATTTATAAGTCGAATTTAAATAACCTGCTGTACTATCTTTTTTAATTAAATGCTTTTCGACTGGATCTACGTCACTTCATTGTTTATCATCATCAGCATTAAATTCAAATGTATTTGTGCCATCATAAATATTAATTTTTTTAACTAGACCAAATGTTAAATATTTAGCTGAAACTGAAGAAAAATATCGGTTCAGAGAATCGTATTTTGAAGTACCAATATATTTGTAACGCATTAAATAATTTCCTGTTAGCGAGTCATGAAGTGAATCACGATAAGCAAACTCACCCGTCGAAATCATTGGTTTGTTATAGTTTGGGTTACTTTCGTTTTTTTCGATTATATAAATATCTTTAGCCACGAATTTGCTACTACACGAAGTTACAAAAGGAAGAAGTATAATGGGGCTGATTATTCAAATTAATTTACTTTTGCGCATTATTTTCTCCTTGTGGATCATAAGTCTTATTCAACCCTACAGCAATAAATTTAAAACTAAATGTAAATGTTGTTGTAATAATTAAAATTGTTATTAAATATCAAGGGTTTGTATTGATTAAATCAAGTGCCTCCTTAATAGTTGTACCAATTAATAAATTGTGATCCGTATCAATGCTAAAAATTGAAATTGCACTGTATGACATAAAAATTAATGAAAAATGTTCAATAACAAGAATTAATTGAGTATTGAAAACATATTTGAAAAACGATTTTGTCATAAGGTTTCATTTACTAAAACCTGCAGCAATATCAGCATTAGTGAATTCTTGATTTAAAAGTCAAATTGTTTTATTGTACGCATTGGTAAATAAAACAATTGTACTTAGGCTAGAAAAAATTAATAAGGCGTTGATGAAACTATTTTTAAATATTAGAAATAAGATAACTGACAGGAGTAAGTAAGGGATAATGGCAAATGTACCGAATAAATTGTAAATGAATTTGCTAAGTTGTTTACGAAGTAAAGTGGCTACGCCTATTCCTAATAATGTTGAGATAAACAGCGCAATTGTTGTCGCGAATAAGGTCAGCAATAACATTGATAATTCGGTGTGAATAATACGAGCGAAGATATCAATTCCGCTAGCATTTGTTCCAAGAATGTGGACAATTGAACCATCATTTGTAAGTTCGTAAGCATTGTAGGCTACGTTTCAAAGATTGGTTTTAGGAACTTTTTCAATAAAGACGAAATCTTTATAATTTTTTGCGAGTTCATTAAACAAATTAAGTTCGTCACCTTGAGTAAGCTGTTTGGTTTTGAAAGGTGATAATTCACTAGGCAATTCTCTAATCATTTCGTAAGCGTTGTTTATTGGTTCATTGGGATTAGCGCGATATAAGAAAAAAGAAAGAATAATAAAGGCAAAGCAGATTAAGAAAATGATGAGAGAAACAAGTAATGTTTTGTTAGTAAAAAATCTTAGTCAGTATCTTTTTGTCTGACTAATGGGAATAACTTGGTCATGTACTGTGGCTTTTTTTGTTGCCAAGTGCATTAGGCTTTTCTCAACATTTTTAATTTTTTGCATATTACCTTTCAATTAATAATATTGTAGTATTGTTTCTGTGGTTCACAAATAAAAATGATTAATTCAGCTAATGCTTTTATGAGGGAAATAATTACAATATTTAAAAGAATTGAATACATTAATAGAGCAAAGTATTCGGGATTTCCAAGGTATTGGAATAGGAATGATTGCCCTGGTATGTAAAAGAAACGTTCAATGATCATCGAGTAGCTAAGTAAATAAATGTAAATATATATTACTTTTTCAAAATATTCGATCACTCAGTTTTTAAGGATTACTTTTACAAATAACTGCATATTGTTCGCGCCATTGGCTTTTGCCATTTTATAATAGTCGCCAATAATTATTTTATTTAGAATTTGGTAGTTGATACTTATTCCTAAAGGTAGAATGGTAATTACTAAAATTAAAATTGGTAACAAGAGCGAAACCATTGTGTTGAAGATACTTCCGTAATATGACTCGATATACATAATGGGTAAGTTAACTTTTGAAGCAAAACCTATCGCAATAGGACCAAGAATAAAGATTGGGATTGAACTAAAAATAAAAACTAAAATATTGAAAGTATTGGCGGCTATATTATTTGTATTCTTTGCAAGTGCATATGCAATTAGAAAAGAAATAAAAAAACTTATTAAAAATGAAATATTTATTAAAATCATCGAAAATTTGAAATACGAAAAATACAACTTTTCAACGGAAATTACTGAATTAATATTGATAAATCCATAATTTCTGATAAATAAATTTCCGATATATTTAAGGCTGTCAAGTATATTTACATTGCTTATTAGAAAAGCGCTTAATATTAAATGAAAAAGAAAAACAGCAATTAAAATAATTGCTAGGTACATAAAAGTTGTTTTGATTATATATTTGAAATATAATTTAGCGTTGTTGGCCATTCCTTCCAATCTACGTTTTTATTATACCAAAACGACAGGAAGTTAAAGATTTGCATTTATTTATTTAATAAATGATTAAGGCCAATTAAAGCAGAATCGTCATTTAGTTCTTCAGTTTTAAAGTTTACATTTTGATAGTTAACTGGGTCTAAAAACGATTTTGCTTTATTAATTGCCGCATCAATAAATCATTTATTTTCACGAGCAATTGCACCACCAAAAACAAATAAATTAGGATTAATTAGAACAGCGCTTGAACAGATAGCTTTACTAAGGGCTTCTATAGCGTAATTGATGATTTGTTTTGCGATTGGAAGTGATTTGTAATTGTTAAATATTTCTTTACTAGTTCAGTTTTGGTCAAGATATTTTGCATAATTAGACATTCCATTACCCGAACAAATTTTACCAATTTCGGTAATTCCATCAACCGATGATCAAGGTGCCTTATAGACAATTTGTGCCTTTTTATTTGCCCCTTCATAAATTTTGTTATTCATAATTAGTCCGGCGCCAAACCCAGTACTAATTGTAAAAAACTGCGTAATATTATTTATATTTTGTTTGAAATAAAAATGGTTTGCAAGCGCCATTGCGCTGCTATCTCTTGTGCAAATTATTTCAGTAATTTTAGAATTATTATAAAGGTATGATTTTAGGCTAATGTTTTCTCATTCTGGAAGATTTGTAGCTTTTAAAATTGTGCCCGTATCATAATCGGCGATACCTGGAAAACAAATCGCTAATTTCAGTGCGTTATATTTTTCACAAAAGGCAATGATTTGATTCATTGCAATCTTATAATCTTTATGACTAATGGGATATTTTTCTTTTGCGACTATTTTATCATTTTCGAAAAGGGCTATTCGGATGTTAGTACCTCCAATATCAACACAAACATTTTTCATTATTCGACCTCTTTTATAAATCGTACTTTTCGATCCCTGGTAACAACATCTAAAAGTTTAATGTATTCAGGTTGGATTTTTGCAATTACATTAACCTTATCATCGGCGGGATAATCGCTTTTGGTGATTTGCATTTCACCGGTATAACGGCTGTATTTAATGTTGTCAATAGTAATTGTGCCCTTAGGGCGTGGTTGATTATTGTTTGCGGGAGCAATATCAACGCCCTTACGTGAGAATACTCTGCTTTCCGCTAGACGAAGTAAGGTAGCGGGCGAATCATGGCGAATGGTAAAAACCTTATCCAATAGATTCTCGTCCTTTACATCTACAAGTGGTAAAGTTATTATTTGGTTTTCATCATATTGATTGATTAATTCATTTTGTTTTTGACTAATAATGCCATCACCAACGAAGATGTTGGTAATTTTTGAATTTTCTGTAAGTAATACATAAGCAACATAAGGTGGCAAGTAGCGATATTCTTCAATTGTTGGTAATCCTTTAAAAATTGGACCACGTTTTTCTAAATCAGTACTAATGAAAGCTAGAATATCTATTCCGAATTTTTGCAATTGTTTATTGGTTTCGTTAAAGAAAGCTAAATCTAAGCCGGTTTCTGGACGTGGATAATAGTTATGCATTGCGATAACCTTCACTTTGTGTTTTTTATATTTTTCTAAATCAGAAACTTTAAACCCGGTTCCATTAATACAAAGTGGGGTTAGTTTTGATAGTTTAATTAATTCATCAATTGTAAAACCATAGTCAATCCGGAATCAATCAACAAGTTTATTCTTACTTAAGTACTCAAAAAAATCATCTCCAAAGAATTCTAAGTTTTTAACAGAGACATCAGAAATAATTTTGTAACCTTTTTGTTTTAGCTTTTGGCATAAATTAAAAATGTCTTGTTTAGTAATTTTTCCCATTTCTTCTTCAATGTGAAACGAAGTAAAAATACATACATTTTTGCCTGTGGCATTTGGTAGTTGATCATAATATTTGTCGATATTACTAATAAAAAGTGAATAGTTTACTGGCATTTTTCTCCTTAGCGAATTACATAAAAATTATATCTTAGATATGTTGTTAAATGAACAAACGGCAAAAAAATCAAATATCAATAAAATTAAAATTTCAAGAAAAAATCAATGTTTTTTGTTGAAAAATGCATAAAAAATGTATCTAAAATTAGACACATTTTTTAATCTAGTTCTCCACCTAAATCAAGAATTTGATCGCGGCAAAGCATTGCGGTTTCATAATCACGTTTTTTGGCCGCTTGTTCCATTCGTTTTTTTAGTTCTTTAATAGCATTATCAATAATCTCTTTACTATCATTTTTAAGTTTCATATTTGAAGCCAATTTGATGGCTTCAGAAATATCAGCAGTTGTTAATGATGGTGCGATAGGCTTAATAA